>JALORD010000148.1 GCA_025459145.1 Pirellulaceae bacterium
GGCGTCCAGCAGGCGATTCGCGACATGGCCCAGCCGCGGCCGGCGGGGGTTTACACCTACTACGCGACATTGGCCCTGGCGGCGGGCGAACCGGCCGAGGCCGAGCGAGTGTTGCCATTCATGACGGAAGAAACTCCCGAGCTGGCTGCCTGGCGACGGGTGGTCCTCGCCCAGCGCGAGTTGCTGGCCGGAAGTGCGGGAGAGGCGGCCAGCCAACTCGCGGCCGAACTGGCGACCGTTCCGCCGACGGTGCGTCCGGCGGCGCTCTACTGGATCGGCCGGTCGCGGCTCTTGGCGGAGGATGCACTGGTCGTGCGCGACGGGCTACTCGATTTGCTTTCGATTCCGGCCGAGTACCCGCGCGGCGACGCCGACCTGGCAGCCGCGGCTCTCTATCTGGCGGCGGAGCAACTGGATAAAGTCAAAGATGAGCAGGGAGCGGCCGCCATTCGGCAGGAACTCCTGCGGCAATACTCGCCCACGCAGGTGGCGAATCGAATGCGTACGGGCGGTAAGTGACGAGTGGCTAGTGCTGGTGGCTGGTGAGGTTGGTAGGGGCGAAGGGCAATAACCATTGTGAGGAACTCATGCGACGGCTTTCGGCCGGTCGGCGAAGCGACTTTTCGGCCAAGTTCATGTGGTTCCGCTTGCTGGCGGGGCTGGTGATGCTGTGGTCCCTTTCGAACTGGCTGGAGCAGCCGGGGCGCGACGCGGCCCAAGCCCAGGAAGAGCGGAATCCGACGCTGGAAGAGCTCGAAGCGCCGGCCACCGTGGGCGATCCGGCGGGGGCGAGCGCCGCGCCGGCAGGAGCCACCAATAAACCTTCCGCTCGGCAGCGGACACTGCTCGACACGATCCGCGATGGCGGCTACATCGGCGTGATCATCATCCTGCTGTCGGTCGTGGCGGTCGGATTCATCATCGAGCACGCGATCTCGATTCGCAAACAGCGGCTGATGCCCGACAGCATCCTCGATCCGCTGGAGGAGATGATCGCTCGCGGCGACATTGCCGGGGCCACCGAGTATTGCCAAGCGCCGGAACATTACTGCCTGGCGACGGACGTGGTTCTGGCCGGCCTGCAGCGCTATCAGGCCAGCGATTTCGGCTTTGCCGAGTATAAATCGGCGGCGGAAGAAGCGGGCGAAGACAACACGGCGCGGCTCTATCGCAAAACCGACGTCCTGGCGATCATCGGCGCGATCGCGCCGATGCTGGGCCTCTTCGGCACGGTCGAGGGGATGATCGGGGCGTTCAATGCCATTGCGGAGACGCAAGGGGGCGTTAAGCCGGCCGATCTGGCGGGACCGATCGGCAAGGCGCTGATCACCACCTGGCTCGGCCTCCTCGTCGCGATTCCGGCGATGATCGCGTTCAGCTACTTCCGCAACAAGATCGATTCGCTCGTCTCCGATTGCGGCAAGCGGGTCGAGCGGATCCTCACTCCCCTGGCGAGGAAGCGATGAGACTCGCCCGGCCGCGCGAAAATCGCCTGGAAGTGAACATGACGCCGATGATCGACATCGTGTTCCTCCTCATCATCTTTTTCATGACGGTCAATCAGATCTCCGATCAGACGAACGAACCGCTGGAGCTCTCGAAGCAACCCGGGTCGCAGGATCAATCGCAAGGGGCGATGACGATCAATATCGATGCGGCGGGACAGATCGTCGTTGCCGGCGAGACGCTGAGCGTGATCGACCTGGCCGCGGCGGTGTCCGGCGAAGTCGAACGAGCAAACAATGATCCGGCCGCCGTGACGGTGATCGTCCGGGCCGATCGCCGGGGCGACTGCCGGTCGTTTAACCAGGTCGTGGGGATTCTCGCGCGGCTCGATGTCAGCCGGGTTCGCTTCGCCGTGGAGAGCTCGCCATGAAGCTCTCCAGCCGGAGCGGCCGGCATGCCGCCAAGATCGAGTTGCAGATGACGAGCATGATTGACGTCGTGTTCCTGCTGCTCATTTTTTTCATGGTCACTTCGAGCTTTCGCGAGACTGAGCGGGAACTCGATCCGGCGGTGAAGATCGAGCGGCAGTCAGGCGCTCAGGCCGCGGACCTCGCGCCGACAATCATTCGCATCGTCCGCTCGGGCGGCGGCGACTTCGTCTATCAGCTGGGGGGCCGCGAGCTGCGCGATCAGGCCGAGCTGACGCAGGTTCTGTCGCAGCTCGAAAACCAGGCCGAAGGAGCCTTCGTCCGGGCCGCCGACGACGCCCCGCTCGACATGGCGATGTCGGCCATTCAAGCGGCCAAGTCGGCCCGGTATCGGACCGTGACTTATCAACCACCGGATGCATGACGATTAGTGTGCGATTGATCCTGCGAATTTCGACGTTCGTCGTCCTGCTGCTCGTAGCCGTCAGCGGCCGTGCGCAGGATTCGCAGACGCTTCACTCGCAGCCGCTCGAGCAATATTTGTCGCGGCTGGGGCTGGCCGATTTGCGGCTGCATGCCCTGGAAAGAGAGCTTGCCGGCCAGCGCGGCAGCGAGCGTGCCGCCGACAACCCGGCGCTCGCCCGTAAGCTGGCCGATGCCTATGCCGAGAGCATGCTCGAAGCAGCCGACGATCCACCGCGGTTTGCGGAATTGCAGGAGCGCGTGCAGAAGCTGCTGGCCGAACGGCCCGAAGCGAGTACGCCTGCGGTGCAGGTGGTCCTGCTGCAGGCCGAGTACCAGCGGGGCGAGGCGCTCGTGATTCGCTGGCTCGAGGAGCCGACCGACACCGCCCCGCTCGCCGAAGCGCGGCCGATTTTTGAGCGCGCCGGCCCGCAACTCGTCGCCCGGCATCGCGAGCTCTCCGCCCAGTCGGAAGCGGCGCTGACCCGGCTCGAAGAAGCCAAGAGCGAGGCGGACCGGACCGCCGCCGAACAGGAAGCGACGCGGCTGGCCGTCGCCGCGGCCCGGGCGGCGTATTTCGCCGGCTGGTCGAATTATTACGCCGGCGTCGCCCGGCAGGATCCAGCCGCGGCAAAAGCCGAGTTCACGCTCGCGCAGGAAATGTTTCAGCTCGTCCTCGATTTGCCCGGCGCCGACTACGCTGCGCTCGAGGCGGACGAGCTGGGCCTCGAGTCGCCGTGGCGAGCACGGGCTGTGATTGGGCTGGGCCTCGCCGAGATCGGCCTGACGCGACTCACGGAGGCGGCACTCTGCTTCACGTGGCTCGAACATCCGGCCGTTCCCGCCGCAATCCGTGAGCAGGCGAGCTACTGGCACGTGCAGGGACTGCTCAACGTGGGGCAGTTCGCCGCGGCGGCCGATCTGGTCGACGCCCAGGTGTCCACGCTCGGAAGCAATCCGCCGGCCAGCAAGACCACCCTCGGGGCGGCGCTCATTCGGGGCGGGATCGCGCTGGCCGCGGACGACGCCGCGACGCGCGAGCGGCTGGTCGAATCGGGCATCCGCCTCCTCGCCCGCCTGCGGCAGTTCGAAGTGCTGGGGCAGCTCGATGCGAAGTTCAAGCTGGCCGAGATCGCCGGCCCCGGCAATTTTTATCTCACCTGGCTCCGCGGCCGGCAGCAGTTCCTGGCAGCCGAGAAAACCAAAGCCGCGGCCGATTACACCGCCGCAGCCGACGTACTGCAAAAGGCCCTGGCATCGCCCGAGGCCCGCGCGGAACTGGCCGATGCGGCGCAAGCTCGCTACTACTGGGCCTGGTGCCAGTATCGGCTCGGCAATTTGCCAGAAGCAGCCGCGGCATTTGGCGAGACGGTGACGACGCTGCAAGGCTCGATTCCGAATCTGGCGGTGCAGGCGGCGTGGATGCAGTGCGTGGCGCTACAGCAACTGGCCGCGGCCGACAAGCAGAAGGTCGGCGCGGCGATGACGGCGATGCAGCGGCTGATCGCCGACTTTCCCGCCTCAGAGCAAGCCCGGCAGGCCGAGCAGGCGCTCGCCAAACTGCGCCAGGCGAGCCAGACCCCCGAGGAGACGATCGCGTCGCTCGCCAAAGTCGGGCCGATGGATTCGAACTACGTGGCGTCGCTCTACGAGATTTGCCAGCTCCGCTACCAAATCTGGTCGCGGGCCAAAGCCGACGCGAGCAAGTCCGCGCCGCTCGCCGCGGAGCTGGTCGCGGCGGTCGATCGCTACCTGGCGGCCTCCACCCGCGAGGCGAGCGACGAGCGGACGCTGCGGGCGGTTCTGATCGCGGCGGAAGTGCTGCTGGCTGACAAAAATCCCGACGCGGCGAGGGTCGAGCGGCTCTTGCGCCGGGTGGAACCATTGGCGGCATCGCTGGCACCGAGCCATCCCGCCGCGGCCGAGTATCACTATCGTGTGCTACAAGTGGCCCAGCGGGCGGGCGACTCGCCGCGTGTGGCAGAAGCGGCCCAGTGGATCGTCGAGCACGGGGCGGGAACGCCTTACGAAATGCCGGCGCTGGTGATCGCGGCCCGCGAGGCGGATCGGCAGGTGGCCGCGGCGAGCAAATCGTCCAGCACGCCCGGTAGTGAATCGAGCCGCGAGCAAATCGCCGCCGCTCGCGGGATCTACGCGCGGCTCGTCCGCCTCTTGGGCGAATCGAAGGCCGATCTGCAAGGCTCGAAGAATGCCGTCGTCGCCGCCTCGAAACTAGCACAGTACGATGCCGACCTGGAGGACTGGCCCGCGGCAGCCGATCGGCTCGAACGGCTCGTGGCTGCGCTCCCCAAGGAAAAGCCGCTCCTGCGACGCGCGGGCCTGGCCCAGTTTCAGGCGGGGCAGTTTGCCGCCGCGGTCGAGCATTGGCGTAAGATCCTGAGCAGCGAGTCGCCGGGGAGCGACGCGTGGCTCGAAGCCAAATACTACCAGCTCGCCAGCCTGCAAAAGGTCGAGCCCGCGGCGGCCGAGAAGGTGTGGCGGCAGTTCCAGGTGTTGTATCCTGAAGTGAAGTCTCCCGCGTGGCAGCCTCGGTTTGCCGAGCTCGCGCGGCAGTTTCCCGCGAGGCCCTAGCCGCGTCGATTCCCCTCGTCCCGAAACTTTCCACTCGGCCGCATGCCCCATCAGCCCGCCACCGCCGGCGACGCCTCTCTGCTGGCCGAGTTTCGTCGGCAGGCGGGCGCCGTCCTTGCGCAAGAACGGGGACTGACGCCGGCCGGGCGCGTGAAACTAGCGGGTCTCGCCCGGCAGATCGGGCTGGCCGAGGAGCAGATCGAAGCCGCGATCCGTTCGCTCAGCGAAACGAGCGCGGCCGAGCCCGAAGGGCCGGAAGTCCAGAAGTTTCGCAGCCGGTTGCGGAAGGACCTCGCCGGCCGCTCCCGCTCGATCCTGGGACCCAAGGCTGAGGTGCAGATTGTCGAAGCGGCCGCGAAGAAATACGCGCTCGACGACGCGACCGCCCGCCGCGTGCTGGGCGAAGTGGCGGCCGAACTGGGCCTGCAGAGGATTTCGGTCGACGAAGCAATCGGCAATCTGGCCCAGCAGATCGACCTGACCGCCGGCCGCGCGACGTGGCTCGCCAAGGAATCGTGGGATCGGCTCCGTTCGGCGGGTGCCAAATGGGGGATCGAGCTGGAAATTGTCGACCAACTGATCGACGAAAAGCTCGACGAGAACCGGTCTCGCCGCGACCGCTCACGGTGGATCGTCCAGACCGGAGGGATGGTCCTCGGAGGAGCGATCGCGATCGGAGCCTTCGCGGCCGGACTCTGGGTTCTGCAGAGCCCCGACACATCCGAGTCGACGGGCTCCGGCTCTGCGCCGGAAGCTGCCGTTCCCGCAACGCCTCGCGTCGCCGCCGCAGCCGTGCCGCCGTGGTGGGACGTCGACCTGACGATTGCGGCCTCGGGCGCCAAGACCCGCTATCCGGCCGTCCAGCCGGTGTACGAGGGGCTGGTCTCGGAGGACGCCGCCCAGCGCGGCGCGGCTTACGAGCAACTGGCCGAGATCGCCACAACCGCGCCGCAGCTTCCCGGATTTCGCTCGGCGATGGGGGACCTGCTCGCCGGGGCCTTCGCGCTCGACGAGAGCGACACTGCGGCCCAATCGCTCGTCGATGCGCTGCTCCGCACGCTCCCGGCGGTCGAATCGCCGCTGCCGGACGATCCGACCACGATGCAGACGTCCTACTGGGTCGGCGATGCACTGGCCCAAATGTCCGATCGCCGCGGAGCGAACGACGCCCGGCGGCAGATGCTCCTCTCGGCCGTGCAAAGCCGGTTGGGCGTGGTGTGGGAATCGGCCAGCTCGCGCGGCGAGCGGCAGCGGCTCCTCGCCGACGGTGTGTCGCGACGGCTGTTCGCTCAGTTCACCGCGGCAGCCCCCGAGCATGCCCCCCGCGTCGCCGAGCTGTATCCGTTCCTGGTCGACCTGGCAGTGGGCCTTAGCGACGAGGAATTTGCCCGGCTCGAGGCGACGCTGCTCGCGGCGGCCCTTCCCGCCGCGGGAGATGGGGCACCGTTTCGCGAAGCGGTGGTCCGCGCGGTTTCGTCCCCCGATCCGGTCAACTCGCTGAAGATTCTGGACGCGTATCAACGGGTGAAGGACGCTGATCTGAAACAGCGGCTCGCCGAACTGCTCATTGCCCGGGCGGGCAAATCGCCGAAGTCGTGGCAGCCGCTCGATGTCGTGCGGGCCGTGCGGCAGGGACTCGGGGCGACCTCGAGCGCCGCCCTCACCGAACAGGATCGCTGGCAACTGTTGCGGCTGCAGGCCGACGCGGCGCTGGCCCGGCCGCTCCCCGGCAGGAGCGACGCGGAAGCCTGGCTCAAGCAGACGTCGGAGCTTGCCCATCTGGCCAATCTGGCGATGGCCCTGGCGCAGGGGGAAGCGGGCTACGCCCTGTTCGACGCGGCGATCGATGCTCCGCCGGACGGGACAAGCGGTTCGCGTTCCGCCGATCCCGGAGACGGTCCAGCGGCCGACGAACCCGCAGGGGGGCCGTCTGCCCGTGCGGCCGCTTCGACGCTCGGCGAGCGCGACCAGCGGCAACTCGTGCGGATGATCACGATGCTCGGCGGCTATTCCCGGCTGCAGCCGGTGCAGCGAGCTTCGCTCCTCCGCGGGCTGGCCCAGTATGCCCAGCATCATCCGGACGTCGCCCCCCGCGAGGCAGCCCGTGTCGCCGAGTATCTGCTGGCCGCCAAGGACGACGAAGAGCTCCGCATGGTCGAGTCGATCGTTTCGCCGCTGGCCCGCTGGCTGCACCTCCGGCTGGCGATTGCCGATGGCCTGACGGCGTCGAAGCTCCCCGAGGTGGACCGCCAGCGACTGGTGGCGGCGCTATTGCCCGACGCGGATTCCGCGGCGCTGGCCACGATCGACAGTCAGCAGCGGGCGCTCGTCGCAAGCGCGCTCGCGCAGCTCGCGGAAAGCGCGGCCGCGGCGGATTTTGGGCCCGCGGCAGTGGATTCTTCGATGACCGACGCATCCGCGGTCGATGCAGCGGCGGGGGCGCTGGCCGACATCTATCGGCAGCGGGCCCGGCTGCTCGGCGCGCGGGAGTCGGAGCAGCCCGCGGGCAATTCGCCAGCCGCGGCCGGCGAGCTGGCGATCGAGCCGCTCGGAGCGGCGCTGGCCCGCGTGGCGAATGGCGACGATCGGGCGTACCTTGCTCAGCTTCCTCGCCGCCGCGAGGCATACGCGCTCTCGGCCATGAATGACGCGCAGCGAGCGGTCGCCGCCGGGCGGATCGTCGGCGAGCTGTCCGTCCGCCTGGCCGCTCGCCAGCGGGCGACCATAGCCGCCGCGGCCCAGCAACTGGGGACCGAGCGCGAGGCGGTGGAACTGGCCGCCAAAACGAGCCTCGCCCAGCTCCACGCTCAGGAAGCCAGCAACCTGCAAATCTGGATGCTCTATGCGCCGCAGCTTTAAACACGATGACGGGGCCGCGGATTTGCGCAGACGAACGCAGATCGGCGAGATAAGTGCACACCTCTCTCTGTCCAATCTGCGTTCCTCTGCGTCAGTCGGCGGCCGCTTCTCCCTGTCCAAAGCCACGGCTCTCGTCGCAGCGTTCGCACTGTGGCTGTGCCCGGGCGTGAGCGAGGCGATCGTCGTGCTGAAGCGGGGCTCGGCCGAACCGATCATGGGGCACCTCGTGCGCGAGGACGAGACGGGCCTCGTCGTGCGGGAAGAGCTCGACGGCGGCCGTACGCGCGAGCTGCGGATCGAACGGTCCGACATCGAGGAATTGCTCGTCACGGTCGATCCCGAGCGGCTCGCGGCCCTCGATCCGCGCGAGCCGCGGCAGTACCTGGAGTACGCCGAGGAGCTGGCCGAAAAATCTCGCGATCCCGAGGCGCGGGAAGCCGCCGAGCGGCTGTTTCACATCGCGGCGTGGCTGGCCGAGGGGCCCGTGCGGCAGAGCGGCGTGCTCGGGCTCGCGGCGATGGCGACTTCGGCCGAGGAGCGGCGGCGTCTGGAAGCGGCCGCCTATCTGGTCGATGCGGGGGCGAGCCGCGCGCTGGCCGCGACGACGCCCGTGGCCAGCACCGCGCCGCAAGTCGAGCCGAGTGTACAGACCGAAGTGCTCGCCGCCGTGCGATTGCTCCGCCAGGGAAAATCGCGCGAGGCGGCCGAGCGCGGCAAACAACCCGCGGTGGCTGCGGCTCTCGACATCCTGTCGCCGGGCGGGGCCGCCCCCACGCTCACCGCCGAACAGTTCGCCGCCCTCTGCCAGCTCCGCGAGCTCTCGCCCGAGCACCTCCGCCGGCTGCTCACCATCGAACTGGCGCTGATGCCCGGCGGCACGGGGGAACTGCCTGCGACGGTTGCGCCGCCCGCCGCCAGTTGGGGCCAACTCGCCCGCCGCAACGACCTGGCCCCGCTCCCCTCGCTGGACCTGCTGCACCTCACGAGCCACGACCCCCGGGCCTGCCTGTATCGCGAAGGGAAGTGGCGGATCCCGTGAGGAGGACCGCCTCAAGTCCTGCCGGCAATCCGATCTAGCCACGTCGCCGGGTACGTCGATTTGACCCGCTCCAATTCGTGACCTAGGGTTCATTTCGGTGCCGATCAGAAGCGGGTCGCCACACGGTGCCAAGTCCTGAGGACGGCTGTGTGCAGACGTTGCTTTTGCTGGCTCAAGGAACCGGGCTTGCTCCAGGGAACAGTTTCCCCGCCAGCGAGTCCCCGGTTTGCCTGATCCTGAGTTGCCACGGAGCCGAACGTCTATGCCAGCCAGCGTCCTGCAAGATCGCAGGGAGCACTTGTGTCCACGGAATAGGAATCGTAACAATCGCCGGGGTGCTTCCGTCGTCGAGTTGGCGGTCTGCCTGCCGCTCCTGGTCTTCTTATTTGTGATCGCCGTAGACTTCGCACGGGTCTACTTCGTGTCGATCACGTTGGCCAACAGCGCCCGAGCGGGCGCTCTTTATGCCAGCGACCCCGCCACCATGGACGAGTCGCCGTTCGCCAACGTGACGGAAGCGGCGCTGGCCGATGCCACGAATCTAACGCCCGCCCCCACGATCACGCAGACGAATGGGACGGATGGGACAGGCCGCGCCTTTGTCGAGGTGCGGGCGGCCTATACGTTCTCGACGATCAGCCAGTTTCCTGGCGTCCCGAACAACCTGCAGGTGACGCGTCGTGTTCGGATGGCTCGCAATGCCATTACTCCCAGTACCAACTAGCACGCAGGGAGCCTGCTATGCCTCGTTCAGCCCAACGTCGTCGCGGTGCGACGACCATCGAATTCGCGATTGCTTGCCCCATCGCCTTCTTCCTGCTGATTGCGACGATGGTCGGCGCGCTTGGTGTGTTTCGGTATCAACAGGTAGCGTCGCTGGCGCGCGAGGGGGCCCGCTGGGCCTCGGTGCATGGAGCCGACTACGCGGAAGAGACCGACAATCCGCCCGCTACGGCCGAGACCATCTTGTCGGAAGCCATCCTCCCCACAGCCGTCGCCATGGGCCTCAACGACCTGACATGCGACGTCACGTGGAACGAGAGCAACGAACCGCTCACGGTCCATGAGGACTATTCGACGCCGACGGGAAACACCGTCACGGTGACCGTGTCCTACGTCTGGATGCCCGAGCTATTTGTGACCAGTCCGATAACGCTCACCAGTACGTCAACTGCTCAGATGATGTACTGACGCCACTTGCAAGGGAGCCGGTGATGCGATCTGCCAGCTATAACAAGCTCCGACGACAGGGACGACGGGGTGCCATCGTGGTCCTCGTGGCGATCAGCCTCGTCGCCGTTTTGACATTCGTCGCCCTGACGTTGGATGGCGGCGGCCTGATGGAACGACGGCGCCAGGCCCAATCGACCGCCGATGCGGCCGCGCTCGCCGCGGCCGAAGATCTGTTCCGGAGGTACCCGACCAACAAAGGACTGGATCCGCAAGGAACGGCCGTGGCTCGTGCGCGCACCGTGGCCCATTTGAACGGCTTTACGAACAATGGAACGAACTCGACCGTTACGGTGCGAGTCTCCCCCGAGACTTATCAGGGTGGACCAAACGCAGGTCAAGTCTTGCCGGCTGGTTACACGGAAGTGACCGTGCAGTACAACCAGCCCCGCTTCTTCAGCGCTCTCCTGGGCAGCGGAAACATCCCCATCCGAGCTCGCGCCGTGGCCAGGGGGAAATGGGAACCTTCGCACATCGGCATTCATGTGCTCGACCTGCACCGATCGGGTTCGCTCAATGCCACCGGCGAATCGTTCGGAACGGTTGCCGGCGCCTCGGTGATCGTCAACTCGGA
>JALORD010000591.1 GCA_025459145.1 Pirellulaceae bacterium
GATCGACGGCCGGGGCGCGTACGGCTTCAACTGGTGGCGGAACGGACTGAAACCCGACGGCAAGCGTAAATTGCCCGCCGCGCCGGAGGGCATGTTCTGGGCTTCCGGCCACAACAATAACAAGTGCTTCGTCATCCCCGAGTGGGACATGGTCATCGTCCGCCTGGGACTCGATGGCAAGGCCAAGGACGAGGTGTGGAACGGATTCCTCGCGAAGGTCGGCGCTGCTATCCTTGACCCGCAAGCGGCGAACGGCGGGCGTCAGCCTGCTGGTTCTTCGAGTTCCAGCCGTTGTCTGCCGCTCGACCGTGAGTTACGCCAGGAACGGTGAATCAGCGACAACGGTCGTTTTCTCGTCACCGCCGATGGCAAGCCCTTCTTCTGGCTCGGCGATACGGCCTGGCACATGTTCGGCAAGTCCATGCGGGACGAAGCACCAACACCGGCCGCCATCCCAACGGATCGGGCAAATTGGCCCACCACACTTCACCTTGCCGAATTCGCACGTGGGGGCCCCCAATCCGTGAAATCTTCTTCCGGCCAGACGCGAGGCAACTGCTCGCGAGTCGTCGCGACCCATTGCGCCGGGTCGTCAGCGAGATGCGCGAAAAGGTGTCAGGAACCGTTTTCGCTGTTTTTCGGGAGAATCGGTTCCTGACACGAATGGCACTGCCGCTTGTCCCACAAGGATTTACGTCAAGACGTGGGACGACGAGGGCTGAGCGTTGGCGAACGGCAGTAGCGTGCTCGGGCGACGAGCCGAATTGGTTTGCCTTTGATCCGGCGGATCGGCGCGCACAAAAAGCGCTCACGGCGGGGCTGCATTTTGAACGCGGCCACGCATCCGTGCTTCACATCTTCGAGCAGTCGATGCCCGCATGCCCGATAGAATTGCTGTTGGACCGGGGCCTTCCTTGGGGTATCATAGCCGCCAATCCGTGAGGCCTTCCTTGGAACTCGAGTAGCGTTGAGACCAAGGAGGGCCTCATGTCATTTTACCATCCTAACCGTTCCTTACCACGTCGATTTGGCTTGCTTCAAGCCTCCTTCCTGCAGTCCGAAGGGTTGCCCTTTGCGGAGGTCCTCTCGGAAGACGAGATCCAACAGGCCTTCGCGGACGAAGGAGTGGAGTTCGCGCAGGAAGAGGACGAGATCTACACCCCGCCGCTGACCTTGTGGATGTTCCTCTCGCAAGTTTTGTACAAGGGCGAGCACCGTTCCTGCATGGCGGCCGTCTCGCGAGCCCTCGTGTTGCTGGTGGCTCTGGGGCGAGAACCGTGTGCGAAGAACACCGGTGCCTATTGCCGAGCCCGCGCCAAGCTGCCGGAGAAAGTCATCGAACGCTTGGCGGTGGATGTGGCCCGCGGCTGCGAGGAGCAAGTCCCGCACGGTTGGCTGTGGCACCGGCGTCGTGTGAAGCTGATCGACGGGACCACCTGCAGCATGCCGGACACGGAGGAGAATCGAGCCGTTTATCCGCAACCTTCGTCGCAGAAGGAAGGCCTCGGCTTCCCGCTCATCCGCCTCGTGGTCGTTTTGTCCTTGGCAACCGCCATGCTGTGTAGTGCCGCGATGGGACCGTATTCGGGCAAGGAGACCGGCGAGATGGCGCTGCTCCGAGAAGTGTTGGACCAGTTCATTCCCGGTGACATTCTGCTGGCGGATCGCTACTTCTGCAGCTACTTCATGATCGCCCTCCTGCTCCTCGGAAAGTGCGACTTCGTGACGCGGCTGCACCAGTCCCGCAAGACCGACTTCTCCCGCGCTGAGCGTCTCGGCAAGGGGGACCATTTAGTCGTTTGGAAGCGTCCCGAGAAACCCGACTGGATGGACGACGCGACGTACGAACAGATGCCGCTGACGCTCACGTTGCGACAGGTCGAAGTGCAAGTTCGCCAACCTGGCTTCCGCACCGAGTCGTTCGTCGTCGTGACCACCCTGCTGAATGCCAAGAAGTATCGCCGTGAGGAGATCGCCGACCTGTACCGCCGACGTTGGCAAGTGGAGTTAGATATCGAAGCGATCAAGATTACGCTGGGCATGGACGTTCTGCGCTGCCAGAAGCCGGAGATGATCCGCAAGGAAATCTGGACCTGCCTGTTGGCCTACAATCTGATTCGCAAAACGATGCTCCAATCGGCCTGGCGAAACGAACTCTCGCCGCGTCAGTTGAGCTTCGCGACCGCGGTCCAAACGGTGGCGGCTTCTTGGATGACCTTGCCCACGGCCAGTGGCGCGTCTGCCGTCGCCTTAGTAATCGCACAACTAGACAGTCTCGCCCAGCAGCAGATCGGCGATCGCCCCAATCGTGTCGAACCTCGGGCGGTGAAGAGGCGTCCCAAACCTCATCGCTTGCTCACCAAACCTCGGAAGGAGGCCCAAGCCGAATTGCTGCGCGGCGTGCAAGAGCCCGAGGCCGAGGCCCGCGAGGCCGCGTAGTCTCCCCACGCCAATCTGCTCGAAGGAGGGAGGAACCGCATTCTTCTCACGCTCAAAACAGCCTGCGTTTTGCGCCGTTGTCTGAGGAGATACTCAGACCTGCCGCAGGTCGTCGTGCGCGCCGGTTCGCCCATAAACTATCAGACTGTCGCCTTGCGCCCACCCTGGACCTGACGCCCTCTCGCCGCTGAGATTCCGTCCTACCACCCTTGCCCGCTCGTGCCGTAACTTCTACGCTGACAAGCGGCAGTGCCATTCGTTGCAGGCCCGTTTGCCGGAACCGCAGCACGCTGCGTCTTCAAGGCTTTGCCGATCCAGTGGCTGTCGCGATCCCATCGTAGCCATCACGCTCGGCGTGATGGCCGACGCTAACTTGGCCAATTCGAGCGATTGAGCAGTCGTTGCTCGACGAAATACTTGACGATCTAGTTAACGACATCGCGTCCATTTGCCGTTAGGCCGGATCATTCACAAACGTGGGTCAGGGTGGGAAGAGCTGCCGACATCCGCACCCAAAACGTGAATGCTGCATCGGCCACCCCAGCCCATCCTCGCGCCTGCCCACCATTGGGACCAAATCGTCGCTGCAGAACGCGGCCTATCTCGGCCACGACTCCGATTTTGGGCCTGGGCGACGGGCTCGAATCGTTGACCCTTTTGGCTCCATCCGGTAATCTCAG
>JALORD010000149.1 GCA_025459145.1 Pirellulaceae bacterium
GACGTCGTGCACCTCGAATTTGCACGTCTCGAGCGATTCGCACGTGTGGCCAATGTGGTCGAGCTCGCCGCCGGGGAAGATGTACTTGAGGATCAGCCGCTGTTCGGGGCGAATCCGGCGGAAACGCCCCTTTGTCTTTTTGGCCGGGCGGGTGATGCCGTGGTTGAGCAGGATGCCCCGGTCGCGCAGAAGCGCGTTGATCTTGCCGAAGTACGCCGGGTAATTCTTGATCCCGACGTGTTCGTACATGCCGATGCTCGAGATCTTGTCGAACTGGCCGTCGAGCGTCGCAAAGTCGCGAAGCTCGATCTTCACCTGGCTTTCGAGCCCCAGCCGGCGGACCTTCTCGGTGGCGAAGTCGAACTGCGTCTGCGAGAGCGTGACGCCGTGAGCCTGCACGCCATAGTTGCGCGCGGCGTGGCAGACGAGTCCGCCCCAACCGCAGCCGATATCGAGCAGTTTCTCGCCCGGTGCGAGCCGCAGCTTCCGGCAGATCATCTCCAGTTTGTCGTGCTGCGCCTGTTCGAGCGAATTGGTCCAGTCGGTGAAGTACGCGCAGGAATACTGCATCTCAGGATCGAGAAACAGCTGGTAAAATTCGTTTCCCAGGTCGTAGTGAAACTGAATGTAGTCCTGGTTCTTGCGCTCGTGCATCGCAATGCGTCCGACCTGATCCCCTGCATAGGCGTGCTGCGCCTCGACTTTCTCGGCACGGGCAAAGAGAAACGGCCAGGCGCTTTTGGCCAGGAGCGCGAGCGGCAGCCGCTTCATCCGCGAGCGCGACTTTTCGACGCGGGCTGCCTCGAAAAATTCGATGAGGTCGCCGCCGAGCACCTCGATCTGCCCGGTCGCATATTGCCGGACGAGGTTGTCGAGCGTCGGCCAGCGCAAGAGCGCCCCGATCACGCCGGGGCCGGCGATTCGCACCCGCAAGTCCCCCTGCACCTCGGGTCCAAGCGCGACTCGCGAACCGTCCCACAGCTCGACCGAGAACCGGGCCTGCAGCGACTCGGACAGCCGCGTGAGAACTTCGCGCGCCGCGGCAATCTGCCGATCGGTCGCGGTAGTCGTTGAAACCCGAAACATGTGACATCTCCACGCGCGGACGGAAATCGACCTGCGGCTGGGGTCGCAGCCGCAGAGAATTGGCGGCGGGAGGATAGCGAACCTGCGGATGTGCGGCAAGTTCAAGCAAACCAAGCTAGCAACGCCGCATCTCGCGGCTGAGGCAGGCCACTTCGGCGCCGAGCCATGAGCTCAGCCGCGCCGGCGCAGAACGATATACGACGGATCGCGATACGCTTCGTGCCAGTCCGCAGAGCGAGCGACCTGGGCCAGCACCGGACTCGCGGCGGGAATCAGCAGCGCATCGGCCGGATAGCGATCGAGCGTCAGCCGCCAGTCCGGCTCGCCCCGATAAAACCGCCGGTGGGCCTCGTACACCTCGCCCGGGTAGGCCACTTCATATCGGCTGTCGAGGCTCACCTTCACCTGCGGCGAAAGCTCCCACAGGACATACGCCCCGACCTCGAACGGGACGAGCAGGTTGCCGTGAAAGCCGCTCGCTCGCAGGTGGTCGACCGCGCCGCGGGGATAAGCGACCGGACCCGCCTCGCGAACCACGGGGAGCTTCGCCTCCCAGCCGCGACGGTGAACGAAAACGGCGAGCGACAAGAGGCACAGCCCCGTGCAGGCGGCAGCCGTCCACCGCGGCCGGGCGTACCACAGCCGCAACAACCCCGTTTCCAGCGTCGTCCCGCGGAGGTACGCCGGCACGAAACACCACCACACGAGTGCGTACAGCGAAATGTGCCGGACGTGCGAGAAGGCCATGTAGCCCGAGGCCGCCAGGAGCAAAAGTCCCGGCAGTTCGCGCCACCCGCGCTCCCGCACCGCGACGAGCACGAGTCCCACCGACACCAGAAAGAACGGCAGGAGAATCCGCGCCTGCGGGCCGGTATAGAGCGGCGCCCACTCGCCAATATCGGGACGGTCCATCCGGACGGCCCGCCACAGGTAGCTGTAGTAATCCAGGCCGTAGGGATTCGCCGCGATCAGTCCGAACATCACGACGCCCGCCGCGAGCAGGTGCATCGCTGGCTTACGGCGGACAAGCTGCTCGACGTAGTAACACAAACACAGTCCCACGCCGACCAGAAAGCCGGCATGCAAGTTGAGCCACACCACAAACAGCGGCAGCCACCAGGCCAGCCACCCACGGCGGCCTCGATCGTTTTCGGTCAGCCCCCACAAGAGGAGCGCGAGGCACAGCAGCGTGAAGACCTGCGCCCGGAGCGTCGTAAAGCCAATCTGCCCGAGCAGGGCCGCGAGCAGGCCGCAGACGGCGATCACTTCCGGGCGTCCCCCTCGCCGCCGCGCGACGAACCAGCCGACGACGAGCATCAGGCCGGTGAGCAGATACTTGAGCGTCAGGATTCCCGGCAAGCCGCCCCACTCGTAAGCCGCGAGCAGCGCCGCGCCGGTTCCCCACTCGTGATGCACGACGGTATCTACGGTCGGCGTGTAGGCGAAGCTATCGGTGAGCGGAAGCCAGCCAATTTCGCGGGCCTCGCGAAACGTGGCCATCTCGTGCCACACATCGATTCCGAGCGTGCTATAGCGGGCAATCACCGCCAGGAAGAACAGGCCGGCCGCGACCACGCCGAAGCCGGCCAGCCAGCGCGCCAACCGGCGATCGAACGCCCCGCGGCGAGGAGCAGGCTCAGCGACTTGTGAAGCCGAAGCGGACATGAGTAGGGGAGTGGCGAGGGGGCAGTAGGGCAACGCAGGACAGGACACCGCCGCACACGAATCGACTCGCGCGCGGCACGATCCTTACAATCGGATCAATCGATACCGGCCACGCGCGGCTGCCGGTCGAGAAGCGTAGCTCACGACTGACGCCGCGGCACTTGGGCAGAATTGCCCGCGAAAGGCGGTAATGACGTCGAAAAGCCCGTTATCTACCCGCAGGTTCAGGCGACGGGGCCGCGGCTGTTCCCACGGCCGGCGCGAGCTGAGCGCCCGGAATGCGGCGGGCTTCCCGATCGCTCGGATGCTTGTCGAGCGTGATCAGGGCAAAGAGGTCGGCGATCTCCTGCGGCTGCAGCTGCTTCTCGACTCCCTCGGGCATCAGCGACAGCTCGCTCACTTTCATGGCCTCGACCTCGTCGGCCGGGATCGATTCGAGCTTGCCTCCTTCGACCTTCAGCACGATCCGCTCGTCGCTCTCTTCGGCCAAGAGCCCCGTCACCACTCGCCCCTCGACCGTCCGCACGGTGCGGGCCTGATACGACGCGCCGATCACCAGACTCGGATCGAACACGTTCGAGAGCAACTGATCGTACGACGACCGGCCGTTGAGCGTGATGTCGGGTCCGACGTCTTGCCCCTCGCCGTGCAGCTTGTGGCACTGGCCGCAGAGTTTGCTGAACACCGCCACGCCGCGGTGCGGATCGCCGGGCGTGGTCGCCAGCAACTCCCGCATCCGGCCGATGACTTCCTCGCGAGCCGGATCGCGCCCTTCGCGGACTTGTCCCCAATGCTGCGTGACGGCGCGGGTCAGCTCGGCGTCGCCGAGAGCGACAAGCTTGCGAACCTGGTTCACATTGACGGCCGAGCGCGGAATCCGCTCGGCGGCGATCTCCGCCACCAGCGCCTTGCTCCACGCGACCCGCTGCGTGAGCAGCTCAATCGCTTGCGGCTTGATCTCGGGCTCAAGCGCTTCGTACGACGCGAGGACAACGCCCGCCACTTCCGGCTCTTCGGCTCGCGCGAGCGTGGCAAACACGGCTTGCTTCACGGGCAATTGCTCCGCCTCTTCGCGGCGCAGGAGCTCACCCGCCAGCTTCACCAGCCCCTCGTCGCGGGCGAACACCAGCGTGGCGAGGCTCCGCTGCCGCTCTTCCCGCGACCGGCCGTCGTCGCGAGCCAGTTTGCGCACGGAATCGAGAGCCGCCGCATCGCCCCACAATGCCGCCAGATGCGCCGTATCTACCGAGAGCGGATGCGCGGGGTCCTTGAGGATCTTCCCCACGATCTCGCCCAGACGCGATTTCAGATCGGCCAGCTTCGCGCGATCGACCTCGCCGGCTCGGATCTTATCCCCCAGCGTCGTCAGACATTGGCGAGCCGTGTCCGCATCGGCGTCGATTACCAGTTCCAGGAGGCCGACGAGCGGGGAAATATCGGTGGACTCCGGCTCCTCCGCGTGTCCCGGCCACATCACCCCTTGGAGGAGCAGCGACCACGACACGATCCCGATTGCTGCAAGCACGCGCACGACGCTGGCCTTTCTCGATATCGGCAACATTCTTCCTCGCCCGTCAGCCCGACGACAGGTCGGCGTTACGCGGTCTATTGCTTCTTCGCGGCCAGGATTCGTTCGGTCACGCGCGGCATGATCTTGGCCAAACTGGGCGTCGCTTTGAGGTCGTACTTTTTCACCTCGGCCAGGAACGCGTCGGACCGCTCGCCGAGCAGGGGATGCAGGTTCTGCCAGACGATATGCGGAATCAGCTTGTCGTCGCCGGCATGGGCCAGTACCTCGACGAGCGTCGGCAGCGGGTCGAGACCGTCGATCTTGCGGGCGGCAATGGCCACCTGCAGCTTGACCTCCGGCGCTCCTTCGCGGCCCAGGCGGCGGATCGTTTCGATCTGGGCCGGGCTGGCCCGGCCGGCGTTCCCCAGCAGCCGGACGATCCAGGCCTGCACCCAGGGCTCGGCATTCTTCATCAAATACTGCGTCTGCCCTTCCTCGATCTCCCAGGTGCTGACCAGCACCCACAGGGCGTGGGCTCGCTGCTTTTGCGGAGCGTCTTTGTTCGCGATGAGTTCGCGCAGCTTGTGTCTGGTCTCCACGCGCTTGGGAATCCCCACGGCGTGTTTGATGTCGTGCATCTGCCGCTCGTACAGCAGCCGCTGAGCCGTGTGGCGGATAAAGTCGTTGCCAGATCCCAGGCGAGCAATCAGTTGGTCGTCGGTTTCCTTCGCGAGGTCAAAACCGACGGCTCGCGGCGTCTCCTTGTACCGCACGCGATACAGCCGTCCTTTCAGCCGGTCGATGCCGTTGGGATCGCGATTGGCGTCCTGATAGCAGTGATACCGGTCGTACCAATCGAGGATATACAGCGAACCGTCGGGGCCCGTTTCCTGGCCGACCGGCATGAACCAGGCGTCGTTGGCACTGAGAAAATCGGGCTCGCCGCTGCCGGTGTACGTGCTCCCGTCGCGTTTCACCGTGTCGACGTTGATGCAGTTGCCGTGGATGTTCCCCATGTACAGCTTGCCGCGGTACTGTTCGGGATAGGCGTCGCTGTCGAACCAGTGGATGCCGCAGTAGGCCGCTTTCTGGTGCTTGTGTTTGACGATGCTGTCGATCTTCCAGGTGAACGGCGGATACGGACCGCCCTGCCGGTGGTAGTAGCCCGTTTCGACCAGGTGCCAGAGGTGATCGATCACGCAGGCCGAAATGAAGAACGACCCTTCGCCATCGATCGCCACCCCCCAGGGATTGCTGGTCCCTTCGCAGAAGACCTGAAACTCGCGGGTCACCGGGTTAATCCGAAACAGGGCGCAGGTGAACTCCCAGCCGGGATGGTCGGCTTTGTAGTTGCGGTTGGCCTCGGCGTACTTCACGTGGCTGTGGTTAAAGACGCCGTTGAGCCCGTACAGCCAGCCGTCGGGCCCCCAGGTGAAGCTGTTCGGCAGTTCGTGCGTATCGTGCCGGCCAAAGCCCGTCACCACTACCTCCGGCGGCCCATCGGCTTGGCCATCCCGATCGGCATCGGGATAGAACAAAATGTCGGGCGCGTTGGCAACCCACACGCCGCCGTGGCCGACGGCAATGCCGCTGGGGATATTGAGCCCATCGGCAAAGATCGTGAACTTATCGGCCGCGCCGTCGCCGTCGGTATCCTCCAGCAGCTTGATCCGGTCTTCTCCCTTGCCGGCTGGCTTGCGGGGATATTCGACGCTTTCGGCGACCCAGATTCGCCCCTTTTCGTCGAACGTAAACGCGACCGGATTGACGAGGTTCGGCTCGCTGGCGACCAGTTCGACCGAGAACCCCTCGGGAACCGTCATTTTCGCGATTGCCTCTTCCGGCGAGAGGGCCGGCCCCGGCGGTTTGTCCTGGGCGTGGGGAATCACCGGCTGCTGAGCGAGTGCCGATCCCAGGACGGCGAAAGCGACGAAACCAGCGGCGAAGTGAGCCGCGAGAAAACTCCGAGAGGGCATGAGGGAATCCGCGGGGAGAGGATGCGAAGGGGCGGGCCATGGCTCTCGCTTCGCTGTCCACAACATCCACGTGGCGCGGGGCGAGAACTTCGTGTCCACCGATTATGCCTTGACTCGACTGCCGAGGGCAAGTTGCCCGTCGTGCGGACCTGCTCGGACGACCGGCTGATTCGTTGCCATGCTAAAATGCCGCCATGTTCGACCAACTCCCTTCGGCCGCCAACGATCCCCGCTGGGCCGTCACCTGGAATGAGCTGGGCCAAGGCGCGCCGACGCTCGCGGGACTGGCCCGCGTTGCCAGTGAAGCGATGGCCGACCGAGAGCGACGTGCCGAAGAGAAGTCGGCCGCGAAACTGTCGCCCGAGGCCCGCTGCATCCTGCACGCTGCCGCCCGTCGGGGGATCATCGAGGTCAAAGGGGCCAATCGGGCGTTCGACGCCCCCGGCCGGATGCTCGCGGTCTACATTGAGACCGACGCCGACCGGACGCTCATCTTCCGCAGCCGCGAGAACCCGGCCTACACGATCCGCTTCCTGGCCGGGTTTCGCGACCTGTGCGCGGCCGGCCTCGCGATGCACCACATCTACACAGAGTTCTCGCTGACCCGCGAGGGGCTCGAACTGGCGGCGACGATTCCGGCCAGCGAAGTGGCGGAGCTGCTGGCGCTGGCGACCGACCTGGGGGTGGAATGACGCGCTCGAGTTGTCGGTGACTCGGCGAGTCGGCAACTCATCGAATCAGCGACTCATCAGATCGGCGACGTTCACTCGCGGCCCAGTCGGGCAAAGAACGCCCGGAGCGTGATCGCGTCGTGCGCTTGCCGCTCTTCCTCCTGCACGTGAGCCAGTAGCGCCGCGATGGCCGCGGGAGTGGCCGCAGACGACTCGATCGCCGCGGCAGCCAATTCGTCGGACTCGGCGGCTACGGTCGCCAGGGCCGCGAGATCACGCGGCGCCCCGCTTCCGGCCGAGTAGCGCAGCGTCGCAAAATTCTCGGTCCGAATCGTTACGCCTTGGCTCCGCACGATGCGCGTGTCGCCCCACGCGGATAACGTGTCGCTACGCCCGGATCCGCGGATCACGCCGTAGTCGCCGCCCCCTTGCGAGACGATTGTCACGCTGCCGAAACCCTGGGCGGCGGATCGGAAGCTGTCGCCCGAGACTACCACCGACGTCGTGCTGGCGGTCAGGTAGTCGCGCCCCGCCGAGTCGTGCAGGATCGCCGTATCCTCGCGCCCGCCGATCACCTGGACCGACTCGGCGCCAGTCGCCGTCACGCGGAAGGAGCCGCTCACCAGTTCCACTGAACCGGCCCGCAGTGTCGTCGTCTCCGCGGCGGAACTACCGACGAGCGTCACGCGGTCGTATCCCTCGCCGCCGGTGAACTGCACATTGCGGGCGGTGCCGACCTCATACACCGTGCCGCCGATCGCAAACTTGCCCGCTGCCGCCTGAAACGCGAACGTATCCGCAGCTGCGGTGCCCGCCACAGTGATCGTTTGACCGGCGGTCGACACGAGGTTCGTCAGTCGGAAATCGACATCGCGGTTCGTCCCGATCGCGCGGACAAAGTACGTGCTGCCGCCGGTTGCCGACAGATCGATCCGTTCGCTGGCCGCCTGGCCCTTGCTCGCCGCCACGCGCTGGTGCCGGCTGTCATAAACCTCCAGGTCGACATTCCCGCGGCGCTGGTCGAACAGCGCTTCGACGGTGAGCGTCCCCGTCCGTGCGGCGGTCACTTCAAACCACTGATCGCCCGCCTTCAGGTCGATCCCCACTTGGCGCATCTGTTCGACGCGGCCCCAATCGGTCGGGTTCGTCGGACCTGTGTCGCCGCCCGGATTGCCGCCGCCGCTGTTCCCAGACGTGGGAGACAAGCTCATGGCAACCTGAAACTTACCGATTGTCGTACCGTTGCCCGCGACGCCGACGACGTACGTCTGGCCCGCGACGACATCGATCTTGAGCTGGCCGCCGCTCGCGCTCCCTTGACCAGCCGCCGCAATCCAGCGGGCCCCGAGCTGCTCCGACCCGGCGAGCGACAGCGTCGCAAGGCCCGTCTGTGCCGCGGTGAACTGGAAGAAGTCCTGGTCGGACGTCCGGCCGATCGTGCCGCTGACCGCAAGCGACGTCGTGAGCGAACCGACCGAGTTGGCCGCGGCCGCCGTTGAGCCGAAGTCGTCGGCTCCTACCAGTGACTCGAGCGCCCGGGGCAGATTCACGCGGTGATACGTCGTGCTGGTGGCCGCGTCGAAAAACTGATCGGCGGTGGCCTTCAGCCGGCTGTAAATTGCGCTCTGGTCGATGTCGGCATATCCGAGATGCTCCATCGCCTCGCGCATCAGGACGGCCGCCCCGGCCACGTACGGCGCGGCCATGCTCGTGCCGCTGGTCGCTCCCCAGTCGTTCTTGATCCCGTCGCCGCCATAGAAATGATCGGGCAACGTGCTCATGATCCGCTCGCCCGGCGCGGCCAGGATGCCGCTCGCGCGCTGGCTGAACCGGCTGAGCGCTCCACTCGCGTCGACGCTGGCCACCGGCGTCACGTACTCGCTCACCGCCGGATAGCTCAGCCCCGCCTTGCCGTAGACGAGGAACGAATTGCCGGCGGCGACCGAGATAAAAATGCCCGCGTCGTCGAGCCGTTTCAGCTCGTCTTCGAGCGTCGCCCACTGCGGCAGCTTGCTCGCGTTCCAGTCCATCCCGAGCGACAGGTTGACCGTCGTGATCGGGTTGTCGTAAGCGTCGCGGTGGTCATAGACCCAGCGGAGCGCGCTTTCGACCCACGAAAACTCCCCCGCTCCCTGATCGTTGAACACGCGAAGCGCGACGAGGTCGACCTCCGGCGCGACTCCCGGATACATGCCATCGCTCGCGCCGAGGATTCCGGCGACGTGCGTGCCGTGAAATCCGGCCGGGCCGTCGTCGTAGGGATTGGCATCGTTCTCGGCAAAGTCCCACCCCCCCACAACGCGATACGCCTTCCCCAGTCCGCCGCCGAGGGCGATGTGGTCATAGGCGATGCCGCTATCGATCACCGCGACGGTCTGGTTCCCGCCGCCGAGGCCGAACTGGCTTCGCGCGCTTGCGAGATCGCTCCAGCCATTGTCCGCGAAGGCCTCCAGTGCCAGTTCCGAGAGCGCTGCTGCCGATAATGACGACGGGTTCCCTTCGGCCGCGACCCAGGGCCCCGCGTCGGACTCAAGAAACAAGGGCTCCGAGTCGATCCAGAATTCAGCCGCCGGCGCGGCCGACATCGCCAGCCGCTCCTCGCAGCTTTCGTATTGCCACGGGCGGTCGCGGTCCGACTGACTACTGCGCTCGCCAGCGCGCAGCGCACTAGCCCGCCAGGCCAGACGATCGAACAGGGAATTCTCGGGGCGCTGCATGGACAGCTCGCAGGTACGAGGCTTGCCCCCCACAGGCGCGCATGCGCAGGCAGTCGCCACGATGGCGCGGTAATGCGCAAGAACAGCCGCGGCCCGAAAATCTGGGCGCTCTGGGGAACGGTCAGCCGACGGTCCCTGCGGCTGAAGTGAGAAAATCTAGGTCATGTCCCTACGCCTCCCGCTCGCGAGCGGTTCCCGCGGGACATTTGGGAACATCCGCTCCCGCTAATTTCCAGCGAACCGGACCAGCCAGACTCCTTCGGCCACAGAACCTGTGCAATCGCTACAGGCTGCCAGATGCCGGATCGCGGCGGCAGCGGTAAAGGGGATGCCGCGGTCGGCTGTGCGGCCAGAGAGCGCGAAAGCGCTGGGTTCAGACAGGGCCTGAGGGCTGACGACCTCTCCCATGCCTCCTGCAGGCCCAGCTTGGCGACCAAGCTAGGCCACCCAACCTGCGGCCTGCCGGAGGCATTTGGCCGGGGGAAGTGCCACCATCGGCAGCGCGCCCGTTATCGCACGTCGGCGAGAGTGCGGCCGGCTAGCAGCACCAAGGCCGCTGCTGAATCGTCAGTGGGCGGAGCAAGTTGCATCGCAACGCCACGAGCAATGGCTTGATCCGGTGCGAATAGCGACTCTTGATCGCCTTGAGCCGATGCTCCACTTTCGCAGCACCGGCGAGCGGGTACCACGGCGAATGCACGTGCTCCGGCATGTCGACAAAGACCGCTCGCCGCGTAAACACAAACGCGGTCCTTAAAAACCCAAACCACAACTCAGCAACAAAGCACCGCGGTCACGCTTCCACCGCGCGCACCGTACCGGCAAAGTGGTCGAATGCCAGGCGCACTGGGGCTAGAGGCTGGGGCCTGGGCTAGCGATAATGAACTTCCGCCCCCAGCCCCAGTCTCCAGCCTTAGCCTTTCGCTCATGGCCAAACGTATTGCCGTCGTCGTCTCGCAAGGCCAA
>JALORD010000592.1 GCA_025459145.1 Pirellulaceae bacterium
TCGATCAGAAGCGACCCTGAGAAAAACGCGCCAATAAAAGCCGAGGGGAACCCGGCGATGATGAGCAGCATCGCGTTGCGAAAAACGTGCCCATACAGAACTTCGCTCTCGGTGAGCCCCTTCGCTCGCGCTGTCACCACATACTGCTTGCGGATTTCGTCGATAAACGAGTTCTTGGTCAGGAAGGTGATCGTCGTGAACGTGCCGAGCGCCAATGCGGTCAGCGGCAGCGCCAGATGCCAGAAATAATCGACGATCTTCCCGAACGTCGACAACTGGTCGAAGTTGTCCGACACCAGCCCTCGCGAGGGGAACCACTGGAAGAACGACGACCCGGCAAACACCACAAGCAGCAGCACTGCCACGAGAAACCCCGGCACAGCGTATCCCACGACCAGCACCGTACTCGTCCACGTGTCAAACCGCTCGCCGTCGCGCACGGCCTTGCGTATCCCCAGCGGGATCGACACCAGATACGTGACGAGCGTCATCCACAGCCCCAGTGAAACCGAGACCGGCAACTTCTCCTTGATGAGCTCAATCACGGAGATGTCGCGGAAGTAGCTCTCACCGAAATTGAAGGTGAAGTAGTTTTTCATCATCAAAAAGAATCGCTCGTGCGCCGGCTTGTCGAAGCCGAATTGCTTCTCGAGGCTCTTGATGAACTCGGGATCAAGTCCTTGGGCGCCGCGGTATTTCGAGTTGGCCGCATCGGCCCCGCCCTGCCCCACCTGAGATGATGCGCCGCCCGCGAGTTCCCCGCCACCACCGCCGCCGAACCGCTCCGTCGCCCCTACTCCAGAGCCCGACAGTTGCGCGATCACGCGCTCAACGGGACCGCCCGGCGCAAACTGAATGATGACGAAGCTGATGAGCATGATTCCGATCAGCGTCGGGAATATCAGAAGCGTTCGCTTCAGTAGATAAGCGCCCATGGCGTTTCGCGCGTCCCTGTCACTGAGCCGTCAGTTTCGCAGCTTTCGCCGGATCGTACCACCATGTGGCGAGCGCCCCACGATCATACTTGGGCTTCACGTCCGGCCATGCATACTTGTTCCAGAACGCGAGATGATGCGAGGCTTTATACCAGTGCGGCACCCAATAGTGACCCGAGCGCAGAACCCGGTCGAGTGCCCGCGCCGCCACAACGAGTTCAGCCCGCGTCTGCGCCTTCACGATCCGGTCGGCCAGCGCATCGATCGCTGGATTGGAGATTCCGGCAAGATTGAAGCTGCCGTCCGTCTTGGCCGCCTCTGAACCCCAGAAGTTCTTAAGCTCGATTCCGGGCGTCAACCGCAGGCTGAACCTCTCGATCGTCATATCGAAATCAAAGGTCTTCATCCGTAGTTCGAACTGTGCTGGATCGACGCGGCGCATATTTGCGGTAATGCCGATCGCCTTCAGATTTTTGACGTACGGCCCGGCAATCCGCTCGAACGCCGCCGCATCGAGTAGGATCTCGAATTCGAACGGCTTGCCCTGCGCATTCTTGAGCGTCCGGTCCTTGGAATCGACCTTCCAGCCGGCCTCTTTTAGTAATGCTTGCGCCTTGCGCAGGTTCTCGCGCGGCAGCCCCGAACCGTCCGTCACCGGCGGCACGTAGACCTCGCCAAACACGCTCGCCGGCAACTGAGCCCTGAATGGTTCCAGAAGCGCCACTTCTTCCGGCGCGGGCTTGCCGACAGCCTTCATGTCCGAGTTCTCAAAGAAGCTTGCCGTGCGCTGGTAAAGCCCGAAGAACAAGTTGCGGTTCGACCACTCAAAATCGAAGGCCAGATCGAGGGCCTGCCGCACGCGGACATCCTGAAACAGCGGCCGGCGCGTATTGAGGAAGAACCCTTGTGCCCCCGACGGGGTCTCGTCCGGCAGCGACAGCTTTTGCACGCGGCCATCCGCCACCATCGGCTTGTCGTAACCCGTTGCCCAGTCCTTGGAGGTGAACTCCTCGCGGAAGTCGATGGTGTTGGCGAACAGCGCTTCCAATTCGAGAGTGCGGTCGCGGAAGTAATCGTACCTGACCTCGTCGAAATTGAACTTGCCCCGATTGACCGGCAGATCCTTGGCCCAGTAATCGTCGCGCCGCTCGTACGACACATACCGACCCTGGCTGAACTGCCCAATCTGATACGGGCCCGACCCAATCGGCTTATCGAGCGACGTCTCCTCGAAGTTCCGCGACACATAATAGGCTTTCGGCAGAACCGGAAGTTGCGCCACCTCGATCGGCAGAGGCTTTACGAGTTCGCCCTTAAAAGAAAACTTGACCGTCTGCGGGTCGATCGCCTCAGCCTTCTCAACATCACGTAGCACGATCCGGTAGCTCGGATGCCCCTTCGCCTTGAGCGTTTCGAACGAGAACACGACGTCATCCGCCGTCACGGCCGACCCATCCGCAAACGTGGCTTCCGGCCTCAGCTTGAACACGACAGACATTCCATCCGCGGCGACATCCGCCGATTTGGCAACGAGCCCGTAGACGGCGTCAGGCTCATCAAAGGCCCGGGTCATGAGCGTATCGTACAAAAGCTCGAGTCCCTGCGCCTTATCGCCCTTCAGGATGAAATTGTTGAAGCTGTCAAATGTCAGCGTACCACCAGGCCCGACCTGGGAGACCTTGCCGCCCTTCGGCGCATCGGGATTGACGTACGCAAAATGCTTGAAGTCCGGCGGGTACTTGAGATCGCCAAAAATCGACAGCCCATGCGTCTCCTCCGCAGCGACTGGCATAGCAAGCAGGACACCGGCCGCTCCAAGACACGCTGCTCTGAGGAAAGAACCCATCCTCACTGGCCACGCGCGGCCTTCACCGCATCAGCCTTTGCCGGGTCAATCCACCATGCGTTGGCAAAGACCGGATTCTGCGACGGCAGCATTTGCGCCCGTCCGTAGATGTCCCACGTCGCGATCCGATCGAATGGATAATACCACTGCGGAACCACATAGAAGTTCCACAGAAGCGTCCGGTCGAGCGCGCGTGTGGCGGCGACGAGATCATTCCTGTCTTTCGCAAAAACGATGTTGTCGACGAGCTTATCCACCGCAGCGTTCTTAATGCCGATCGTGTTCCTGCTGCCTTCGCGATCTGCAGATGCCGAACCCCAATAATCCC
>JALORD010000150.1 GCA_025459145.1 Pirellulaceae bacterium
GAGTTGATGCCCGACTGACGCCAGGAAGACACACTTGGAACTCGCATCCAGTTATGTGAGCCATTCGACTTCGGTCGCGATCTCGAACATGCCAGTGACACCAAGCCTTTAACACCTATCCCACCGCCGACGTCTGATTCACCGGTTTGAGCAGCGCGAGCAGCGTATCGCGCAGCTCGCGCATCTTCAGCGGCATCGTGAGCAGCACGCGGTGGCTGCCGAGTTCGGCCCGTTTGACCAGGTTCGACTGTTTGGCGTCGACGAACAGAATCGCGGGGAGATCCTTGGTCGCCTCGTGCGTGCCGAATTCGTTGAAGCCCTCGAGAGCCGCTTCGCCCAGATCTGTGGCCGAAAAGAGAACGCAGTCGCACACTTTCTGATCGGCGTCGACGATGCGCTTAAGCGCCCGCTGCGGCTCGTTAAAGATCAGCACGCGATAGCCGTGCTTCTTCAGCCGATCGCGCAAGAGGTCCTGCATTTCCATCCGCGATTCGACGACGAGGACCGTTTTGTCGGCCCCCTCCTGCTCGGAAGGTATCTTCGCGGGAGCGGCCACGGTGCTGGCCGTTGCTGGGCTGGCGGCATCGGGCTCGGACGTATCTCCCGCCTCGAGCCGCGCCAGGAGTCGCTTGGCGTCGTCGTGCATTTCCTTGGCCGAGGCGTGCCGCTTTTCCGGGTTCAGCTCGAGCGACCGCATGATGAACGCCACGAGCGACAGCGGCAAATTCGGTTCGTGCACGGTGATCGGCTTGATGTCCTGATACCGGGCGATCGACAGGCGGGCCGAGCGGTCGCGCGATTCGCCGATCGGCGAGACACCGGCGATCATGTTGTACAGAATCACGCCGACGAAATAGAGATCGCTCCGCGGGTCGTTGTTCCGCACACCCGAGGCCCGTTCAAGGCCGGCATAGTCGATCGTCCGCGGATTGCCGGCGTCTTCGACTTTCGTCCCCGTCGGCTGCATCCCGGCGAGGCCAAAGTCCACGAGCTTCGCCTGGCCGCGGCTGGTGATCAGCACGTTCGACATCTTCAGGTCGCGGTGCGTATGGCCCCGCTCCGAAGCGTACGCCAAGCCAGCTAGGATATCGACCGCTACCCGCAGTCCTTCCAGCGGATCGAGCTTCTTCCGCACGCGGACGAACTCCCGCAGGTTGCTCCCCTCGACAAACTCCATCGTCATGTGGGGCGTGGGGAGCGGGTCCGATTCATAGATGGGAACGATATTCGGATGCCGCAATTGCATCCCAATTTTCCCCTCGCGGATGAACTGCTCGACCATGTCTCGATCGTCGCGAAACCGCTTGCGAAGGGCTTTCACAGCGACGATCCGCCCGGTCTTGATGTTCACCGCCCGGTAGACACGAGCGAACGTTCCAGTGCCGACGAGATACAGCACCTTGTAATCGCCGTAGAAATAACCGCTTCGCTCTCCTTTGAAGAGGCGGTCGAGCTGAAAATTGGTCAGCAGCTCTTTTCGCAGGAGGATGCTGGTCAAATCGGCCAGTTCGATCTCGCGCGTGCCCAACTCGGCCCACAAGGATTCCAGTTGGCGAGAATCCAGGAGACCGGCGTCGACAATGCGCTGAGTCAGCTGTTCGGGTGAAAGCGAAGACGTCATGCGAAAATCGCCGCAGGAGAGTGGCTAGGACGGTCGGACACTGCTGCGTCGCTTAGACGGCAAGGCCCTTCGCGCAGGGTGCTCGCTGCCGTAATAAGCGGCTGGTCCCGCCGCTTTCCGACCTCGGCACATGTGCCGAGGGGAGAGGAAATGCAGGATGAAACCAGATTCGCGGACGTGCCCCCCTCGGGTTCCGGTACCAAGGGACAGGTGCGAGAAGCATGCCAGCCGCCAGGCAGCGGGCGAGCCTCCCCCAACTATGCTATTCGACCCACGGCCAAGGTTCAACTTCTCGGCGCCGAACCGCGCAAGCTCGTAGGCGGGCGGAACGCTTTGCGACCGGCGCAATCGGTCGTAGGCATTGTGCTGGAAACTACGGGTTGCCTGCCGCGAGTGGTCCGGCTCCGCGCGGGGTGACCGCAAAAATGTTCCAGTACTCACGCGAACCGCCGCGGAAAAATTCCGCCTTGACCCATTTGGCGACATGGCCTATTCTCCCGCCTCGTTGTGACGCACGTTGACTCGACGGTCCTTTGGCTGACGAAAACGGACGATCGCAACGCACAAGAAACCGCAGTCGAGCGTCAGTGTTCGCACCTGGAGAGCGTTTCCCGCAAACGCTGCTCTGCGAGCCTCCGAAAGATTCGGTCGGCATGGATGCCGGCTGTTCTTTTGGTGAACGCCGCTCGATTGCCGACCGTGGCGACGCGCAAGGACGTGTCGTCGCTCACCGTCCAATCGCTCCCGGAATACGTGTCGTCCAACGCCCCCCTAGGACGCGCGGCTTTCGGGGGCTTTTTTTATGCGCGGACGAAAGATTGTCAGCGGACAGTCGTCAGGGGGTTAGCGCGCACTCGGGGGAGCCTACCGCTGACTTCCGATCTCCGACTTCTCCTTGGTTACCCGCGAAAGAAAATCAGCGTCACCACGACAAACACGGGGATCAGCACTACGCCGCTGTACGCCATGTAGCCGAAAAAGCTGGGCATCCGCACGCCGTTCTCTTCGGCGATCGCCTTGACCATGAAGTTGGGTCCGTTGCCGATGTAGGTGTTGGCGCCCATGAAGACCGCGCCGCAACTGATCGCGGCCAGGATCGCGGCCGCCTCGGGACCTTTCTCGATAAAGGCGAGCATGTACCCGCCTGCGCCTGAGCTCGTATCGACGCCGCTCATCCCGCAGGCGGTGGCCGCGAGCGTCAGGTACGTCGGAGCGTTATCGAGAAAGCTCGACAGAATGCCGGTCGCCCAGAAGAAATGCCACGGCTCGCTGAGAGCGAATGGACCGAGATCGGGACGATTCCCTTGTCCCCAGGCATTCAGAATCTGCAGCGCCGGGGCCATCGTCACGAAGATCCCGATAAAGAGCACGGCCACTTCGATAATTGGGCCGAATGTGAACTGGTTGGCCGTGCGGTTCGAGGCGGGGGTCGTAAAGTAGGCTGCCAGGCTCAAGACCACCATCAGCACTTCCTGAATGCCGTAGGGCCAGCCGAACTGCCCGGAACAATAGATCGTTGCCACGACTCCGGCCAGGAGCAGGAAGTTGAGCTTCCCCTCAATAGCCACGGGCTCGTGGACCAACGCCTCCTCGAGCTGTGATCCGGCACGAGCCTTTTCTTCGCGGGACAGCATCACCTGATCCCACACATTGAAAATCACGAGCAAGAGGATGTTCACGACCAGCCAGTGCATCCACAGGTTCTGCAGCGTCCAAAGGAAGGGCACACCGGCCAGAAAACCGAGGAACAGTGGCGGATCACCCAGCGGCGTCAGGAGTCCACCGCAATTCGAGACCAAGAAGATGAAGAAGATGACGATATGCGACTTGGCCCGCCGCGACTTGTTGGCCCGGAGCAGCGGTCGAATCAAAAGGACCGAGGCCCCCGTTGTGCCGATGAAGCTCGCCAGCAGCGTTCCCAGCGCGATCAGGGCCGTATTGGCCAGCGGGGTCCCCGAGAGCGAGCCGCGGATGTAAATGCCGCCGCTGATCACGTACAAGGCACCGAGCAGGATGATGAACGAGACGTACTCCTTCACCTTGTGTTCCAGGTCGTGGCGGCCAGCGTCCCCCCACACCCAGAGCATGTACACCGCGACTATCACCCCGAGGGCCCCGGCCACAATCGCCTTATTCGAGTTGTGATGCCACCAGTGCTCGGCCACTAGCGGCAGAATGGCGATACACAAAAGCAACGCGACAAAGGGGATGACTGTCCAGAGCGGGAGCTGAGACCCCATTTCGCCAGGGTCGTGGTGCTCACCGGCGCTGTGCTCTTCGGCACTGTTCTCTGGATCTGAGTGTTCTGCCGTGCTGGGCTCGTGCGCGGCATTCGCCGCCGGCATTGCTTGGTCCGGCGTCTTGTCTGCTGGTGTGGCCGTATCCGTCGGAGATGTAACCTCCGCCACGGGAGCCTCGACGACGGGCGATTCCTGCCCGCTCAGGGGAGCGAGAGCGAGGGAGCCGACACCGAGCAGCAGGAAGAAGAACGTCGAGCGGATCCTAGCTGTACGCGAAATGAGCATGGGGCAGGGGGGTTTATCAGAACGCGCGGGAAGTCCTCGCTCCCCGCGGGAGCAAGCCGACAACCGGACCGCCGACCCTACCCTCGCCCGGTTGATCGAAAAGAGTACGATATGACCCTGGGCCATGACCAGGGGTTGTCACGATCCAAGGGACGTTTGGGGAGCATTGCAGCGTGAAAATCGCCATCCTTGGCACCGGCAGCGTGGGCGGAATCTTAGGACGTCGCTGGGCCCAACTGGGGCACACCATCCGCTTCGGCTCGCGTTTGCCTACGAGTGAGAAGGTGCTGCAACTCGTGGCCGATTGCGGTCCTTCGACGCGGGGGACCACCTGGCACGAAGCGATCACCGACTCGGAGGTGATCCTGCTGGCGATCCCTTGGCCCGCGACTCAGGAAGCTTTGGGAGAACTGGGGGATTTGGGCGGACGCGTCCTGATCGACGCCACTAATCCGCTCACCGCGGATTTCTCCGGCATCGAGTTGGGGCACACGACCTCCGCCGCGGAGCAGATTGCCGACTGGGCGCCCACGGCTCGCGTCGTGAAGGCATTTAATTCGGCCAGCACCAAAGTAATGGCCGATCCGGTTTTCGGCGACCATCGCGCCTCAATGTTCTACTGTGGCGACGATCTGCCGGCAAAGGCGATGGTCCGCGAGCTGGTCACCGGGTTGGGCTTCGATCCGATCGACGCGGGTCCGCTTACAAGCGCTCGTTACATTGAGCCGCTGGCGATGCTCTATATCCACCTGGCGTTCAAGCAGGGGTGGGGCTCGAACTGCGCGTTCGAAGTACTAAAGCGGTAAGGCCTTTCCCGTAGTGGGAGCAGCTTGGTTCCGCGAGTTCAGCACAGCGATCATGTCGAGTCGTTTCGCGGCGGCTGGAAGCCGCCGCTTCGCGTTTTCGTGCCAGCCGCTTAGCCGCCTTTGTTCATCATCGGGAACATCTCACGGACCATCACGATGGCCGCCGGTCCGACGAGCACCACAAAGATGCCCGGGAAGATGAACAGCACCAGCGGGAAGATAAGCTTCACCGCGGTCTTGGCCGCCTTTTCTTCGGCGATTTGCTTGCGCCGCGTACGCATCGAGTCGCTTTGCACGCGGAGCGCCTGGGCGATCGACGAGCCGAACTTGTCGGCCTGAATCAGGATGTTCGACAGCGATTTGAGATCGTCGACGCCGCTGCGCAGGCCTAGCTCATGGAGCACTTGGGCCCGCGAGCGGCCCATCTGCAGCTGCATGTTACTGATCGTGAACTCTTCGCAGATCGTGGGATACGACTTTTTCATTTCTTCGGCAACTTTTCGCATCGCCTGATCGAGGCCGAGCCCCGCCTCGACGCAGACCACGAGCAAGTCGAGCGCATCGGGCAGACCGAGGAAAATCGACTCCTTGCGCTTCTTGCCGAGCCACATGATGACGAGGTCGGGAAAGTAAAACATTCCGCCCGCAATGAGCACCGACTGGAAGAGGGCGTTCTGTGTCGCTCCCTTTAGGGCAAAGGTTGCCCCGCCGCCGATGATCAGGCCGAGCATCAGCATGATGAATTTGCAGCCCAGGAAGATCTGCGGCGCCGCTTCGCTGCGGAAGCCGGCATACGACAGTTTGAGCTTGAGCTTGCTCTGCTCCTTCTCGGTCTTCGGCTGCAAGGGCTTGGCGAGCGCCGGGGCCGAAGCCTCGAGCATTCGCGAGACAGCATCTGACTTTTTCTTACCCAGCTCTTCGCGTTTCTTCCGCCCCAGCGGGTCTCTGAAATCGTCGAGCCGCTGTTCCGCCCGCGTATTGCTGGAGGAAAACGAATCGACGGCGAGCCAGGCCAAGGCCGCCACGAGGCCGAAGACGCCTAGCGTGGTTAACCACGAGTAGGGATCGGAAGCTTGGGCGAGCAGTAACAGGGACATTTCAGCCTCGAAGGAACGAGTTCGATTTTATTTCGAGTTTCGAAGTGTCGGTTTCAAGTCACCAGTTTCAAGTTTCAGCCTGGTGTCGGGGCACCAAATGCGAATGTCGAACCTGAAACATGAACCCCAAACCGAGTGTGTTAAACCTTGATATTGATGATCTTGCGGATCACGAGCGCACCGATCACTTGCAAGACAATCGCCCCTGCGAGCATCTGATGCCCCATCGGGTCGGTGAACAGCGTCATGCAGTAGTTCGGATTCAGACGCCACATCACTACGAACAGCGACGGAGGGAGCGCGAGGAGCACGATGCCCGACAAGCGGCCTTCACCAGTGAGAGCCTGAATCGCACCCCAAATCTTGAACCGCTCGCGGACCAGGTAGCCGATCTTGTCGAGAATCTCCGCCAGATCGCCGCCCGTTTGCCGCTGCAGCGTGACAGCTGTCGCGAAGAACCGCAAATCGAGGTTGGGTACCCGTTCGGTCATTTCCTCAATCGCCTCTTCGAGGGGTATACCCAGGTTCTGCGCCTCGTAGCAGCGGTTGAATTCGGTCCCGATCGGCGCATCCATCTCGTCGCCCACCAGCTTAAAGCCGCTGGCAAGCGAGTGACCGGCCCGCAAGGCGCGGGAGATCAGTTCCAGAGCTTCGGGCAACTGCTTGGCGAATGCGCCCAGTCGGCTTTTCCGCTTGAAGTGGAGCCCCGCAAACGGCAGCACACCCAGGATGGCTCCCAGCGGAGCAAAGTAAACCGGCGCGCCGGCCAGCGGAATGAGCAGCACACCGCCAGCCGTCAAAAGCCCCGAGATCAGAAAGAACTTGCTCGGGGTCAGTGCCACGTCGGCCTGCTGCAAGAAGGCCCGCACATTGAACCATTGTTTGATTTGCTCTTCCAGAAAGTTCGGCACGTCGTTGAGCGGCGACGCGAGGAGCAGCGCCTCCGACTTTTTGTCCTTCGAGCCGGGGGCAGCGACTGCTCCGGTCAGCACGTCAAGTCGATTCTCGACCTCGGCCGACCCTTCGGAGCGGAACATGAACGTCGCGACTCCTCCCACGAGGCAAGCCACGCCGATGAAGGCCGCGCCGAGAATAAAATACAGCATCATGGGAGCTGGAGCCGCCGCGTTGGGACGGCTGTCGGTACGAGTCAGTGAGTTCGAAGCCCTAACACAACTATCGATCAGCAGCCATTTCTCCGGGGAAATCGCCGCTGTATTTTGTCATTCATCCAATCGCAGCCTGGCGGCCGCACGGTCGTCGGCATGCTGCGAAGCGGCCGGCCCCTCGTGCGCCGGACGCCCGCGAGGTCGTTAGTCTTGGAGCATCACTCGCTGCTTGAAGGCACTCGCCGGCAGACGCACGCCCGCCGATTCAAGCTTGTTCATGCAGACGGGGCGAACCCCGGTCGATTCAAAATGGCCGCGGGCGCGGCCCGATTCGTCAATTCCCTGCTGGACATAGCGGTAAATGTCCTGCATGACGATCGTGTCCTGTTCCATCCCCACAATCTCGGTGATGTGCGTGACGCGGCGGATACCACCCTGCAGACGGCTAGCTTGGATAATGATGTTCACGGCCGAGCTGATCTGCTGCCGCATCGCTTTGATCGGCAGTTCGAAGCCCGACATCATGATCATCGTTTCCATACGGGCCAGCGCGTCGCGCGGCGTATTGGCGTGCAGCGTTGTGAGCGAGCCATCGTGGCCCGTGTTCATCGCCTGCAGCATGTCGAGCGTTTCCGGTCCGCGGCATTCGCCGATGATGATCCGTTCCGGCCGCATGCGCAGGGCGTTTTTCACCAGATCCGTCGCCGAAATCTGGCCCTTGCCTTCGATGTTCGGCGGGCGAGTTTCGAGGCGGACGACGTGGTCCTGCTGCAGCTGAAGTTCGGCCGCATCTTCGATCGTCACGATCCGCTGATCATTCTGAATGAAGCTCGACAGCGTGTTGAGGAGCGTCGTTTTACCCGAGCCGGTGCCTCCTGAGATGATCATATTGAGGCGAGCTTTGATCGCCCCCTCGAGCAGCATCACCATCTCCGGCGTGAACGCTTTGTAATTGAGCAGGTCTTCGAGCTTGAGCGGGTTGCTGCCGAAGCGGCGAATCGAAACCGCGGCGCCGTCGAGGGCCAGCGGCGGAATGATTGCATTGACGCGGGAGCCGTCCGGCAGACGGGCGTCGACCATCGGGCAGACTTCGTCGACCCGGCGGCCGACCTTCGACACGATCCGGTCGATGATCTGCAAGAGATGCTGGTTGTCGCGGAATTCGACCTGTGTCTTTTCGAGCTTGCCGCGGCGCTCGACATAGATGTTCTTCGGACCGTTGATCAGAATATCGCTGATCGTATGGTCCTTCAGCAGGAACTCGAGCGGCCCGAGGCCGAACGTTTCGTCGAGCACCTCCTCGATCAGCCGCTCGCGTTCGGTGCGGTTGAGGAAGGTCTCCTCGGTGTCGCACAGGTGTTCGACCACGAGGCGAATCTCGCGGCGGAGAACGTCACCCTGCAGGTCGCCGATCCGATTCAGGTCGAGCTTATCGACCAGCTTGTTGTGGATCCGGCGTTTGAGCTGTTCAAATTCTTCGGCTTTGGCCGAGTCGGCTGTGCGCTGCGGGGAATTCAGGATTTTCATGGGGCCAGCGGGGATTGCGGGGCGAGTCGAAGGGGAAGACTCCTCGGCGGCAAACAAGTCGGCAGGCAACGCGTCGGTTGCCCAATTGACCCCGGCGGCAGCATTGTTCCCGAAAGGAAACGCTTGTCCCGGGCATCCGTCGAAACCATAGCTCACGCTCGGTGCGCAGTCGGCAACCAGAACGCAGCCCGCAAATTGCCCCGGGACGCCTGTTCCACTCGCGACGGTTGTGCCGGTTCTCGCAAGGCCGTGTGGATGTGCGCGCGGGGAGCGGCGGACGTTACAATGCTCGCTTCGTCAGGTTCGACCAAACGATCATTACCGCCCACCTCGGCACCACCCGCTCCATCCCCATGACCGCACCTGTCCCGGCGCTCTCCGCCGATACGCTCGCCAAGCTGATTCGCTTCGATACGCCGACCATTTGCAATGTGATCGAGCTGTTCGACGTTCGCCCGCGGAACGTGGGGTATATGGACCATCGGGTGCAGTGCAACTTTCCGGAATTTCCGCCGATTGTCGGCTTTGCCGCGACGGCCTGTTTTCGGAGCGATGCTCCCCCGGCCGGCGGCGACGCCTACGGCAGCATCGGGGCGCAGCTCGAACAGTTCGCCAAGCTGCCGGGGCCGCCAATCGTCGTGTTTCAGGATCTCGACGACCCACCGGCGGCGGCCGTCTTCGGCGAAGTGATGTGCTCGACGTATCAGGCGTTCGGCTCGCCCGGACTCATCACGAACGGGGCCGGCCGGGATCTCGAACAGGTGCGGGCGCTCAAATATCCGGTCTTTACCGGCTCGACGATCTGTTCGCACGGCTATTGCCACATGTTGCACCTCGGTTTGCCCGTCCGAGTCGGCTCGCTGATGGTCAATAATGGCGATCTGCTGCATGCCGACGCCAACGGCGTGACGAACATCCCGCTCGACATCGCGGCCGAAGTGGCCGACGTCTCCGCCGAGTTCCTAGCCGCCGAGGAAATCGTCCTCAGCTACGTGAAATCGATGGGCGAGAAGTCGATCGCCCGCTACAACGAGCTCCGGAAGGAGTTTCAGAATATTGTGAACGGGCTGACCAAGCGCGTGTCGCGAAAGAAAACGGCATGAGTCGCTTGGCTGTCGCCGCTCTCTGGCGATTGACTCCAATCGGGCGTCCGGCGAACTAAACTACCGGACAGGGATTGCGAATTCGTTTTCTCGGCGATTGCAGGTACGTTATGTCGACGCGCGTCTGGGCCGTGTTGTTCCTTGTTGCGGTGGGTTCCATGGCTCTGGCCGATGGCCCGGCAGACAACATCCCGGCCAATGTCCGGCGGATTCCGAAGCTGGGGATCGACGTGCCGGCTGAACGGCGGGCGACGCTGGAGCAGGGACTCGCCAGTTTGGCGAGCAAGCTGGCGCTCCTCCGAACGCAGGCAGCCGAACAGAAGGATCCGCGGATCACGGAACTGCTGCCGGACATCGAGATCTACCACAAAGCCATTCACGACGCGCTCCAGTACCAAGAGATCTTCGAAGCCCGCGAAATTGACTTTGCCACGCAAGCCCTGGCCACCGGCCACCAGCGGGCCGACCAGTTGTCACAGGGTGCGGCCCCCTGGACAACGGCTCGCGGACTTGTCGTGCGAGGTTACAAGAGCAAGATCGACGGCTCCGTGCAGCCCTATGGCCTCGTAATTCCCGAGAGCTACTCCAGCCAGGGACCGGGCAAGTTCCGCTGCGACCTGTGGTTTCACGGTCGGGGCGAGACGCTGAGCGAATTGAATTTCCTCCGCGACCGGACGAACAACGTCGGGCAGATCTCGCCCGAGGACACGATCGTCCTGCATCCCTACGGTCGCTACTGTAACGCTTTCAAGTTCGCGGGCGAGATCGACGTGCTCGAGGCCCTCGACCCCGGCTGGGCGATCAACCTGCGGCACTGCCCGACGATTGCCTACAGCGGCGAACTCGACGCGCAGAAGCAGGCCGCCGATATCATGGAGCGGGCCCTGGCCGACGAGGGGATCGAGCTGGTCCATATTATCGGCCCGCAGACGAAGCACGCGATCCACGCCGATTCGAAGCGTGAGATCGAAAAGCGGCTATCGTCGCTGGCCCGAATCGGCCGCCCCTGGCAAGACCAGGATTTGATCTTTACGACTTACACGCTCCGCTATCCGCGGATGCAGTGGCTCACGATTGAGGGCATGGAGGAACACTGGACGCGGGCCGAAGTGGCGGCCTCGCTCCTCGCGGGCGAGATCGATCTCGACGTGGCGGGTGTGACCGACCTGTCGCTCAGTTTTCCTGCGGGCGAAGCGCCGCTCGATGTCCAATCGCCCGTGCTCTTGGTGATCGGCGAGCAGGAACTTGAGGCTCAAGGCGCGAAGAGCGATCGCTCCTGGAGCGCGAACCTGCACAAGGTCCGCGGCGAATGGCGGCTGGGAAAGCGGCCCGAGGCGGGGCTGCGCAAACGGCCGGGCCTGCAGGGGCCGATCGACGACGCGTTCATGGATTCGTTCATCTTCGTCCGCCCGACTGGGAAGGCCTGGCACGAAGCGGTAGGCAAATGGTCGGACTCGGAGCTGGAACGGGCAATCGAGCACTGGCGGAGGCACTTTCGAGGTGCGGCCCGCGTGAAGAACGACACCGAGATTACGCCGGACGACATTGCCTCGGCGAACCTCATCCTGTGGGGCGATCCGAGCAGCAATGCCGTCCTCAAACAGATCGCCGAAAAGCTGCCGATTCGCTGGGACGAGAAGCAGATCGATGCCGGCGCGAAACAGCACGACAGCAGCGGCCACGCGCTCGTCGCGATCTATCCGAATCCGCAGAACCCCGGTCGTTACATCGTCCTCAACAGCAGCTTCACATTCCGTGAATATGCCTACCTGAACAACGCCCGCCAGGTCGCCATGCTCCCCGACTGGGCCGTCGTCGATCTGTCGACGCCTCCCAACAGCATCTGGCCGGGAAAAATCGTCGATGCGGATTTCTTCGACGAAGCCTGGCAGCTCAAGGTGAGTCCCGAGCGGGCCGAGTTACTCCGTGCAGCCGGCAAGTAGGCAGACGAGCTACCCAGCCGCGGCTGGCTGCTTCTCCGGGTGTAGATAGATAAAACTCTTCCCCAGCCGGCCGCCGTAGTTGCCGGCCGAGATGCGCAACAGGCCCGGCGTGTCGACCGATGCGGCGATGGCTGCCTGTGTGGCCACGCTGATCGCTTCCAGGCTCCGGCCGTTGAAGATGATTTCCTGCACCGAGCCAACGCCCGGCGGCAACTGTGAGTTCGCGGCTGGATTGTCCCGGAGCAATGGGCAGAATTTTTCGTACGTGCTGGCGATTGAGAACTTGTACTTGCTCCCTGCCTTCGAGCCGCTACCGGCGATCCCGCCGGGGAACGGCATGATCACGCCAGGACAAGCGGCCGCGGCGGCGACGCCCCTTTCAGCCGCGGCCAGCGCCGCGCCGGCCGTTTCGCCGAAGTACCACAGGTTGCCCCCCATCAGCCCGTCGGCGTAGCCGAACCGCCGATCGAGGACGAACTCGCCGCCCAGTGTCGGAATCCACCATAGGCGGCGGCCATACCGCTCGATCCGCTTCTGAAACCCATCGCCAAAGAAGGCAATCTTGCGGCCGAGCTTAAAGTAGCTCTCCGAGTCGATCTGATTGAAGCAGGCCGCCGTCGGGCAGGTGAGCACGTTCTGGCTCACCCGCACCAGGAGCGACCGCTCGAGGGCCGGCACGCGGTCCTTGCGAAACCGCGGGACATGAAACTGAACGATCGCCCCCGGCCGGCCGTCGGGCGTGGCAAACGATACGTCTCCCTCGGGACCGACATACCGGTCGAGGCCCGCCTCGCAGTCGCACAGGATTGTGCTCGAAGCGTTCCCCGTCGCCGCCGCGACCGCGTGCTCGACCCACCGCCGGCTGTCCGCGGTAATCAGAATCTCGGCATAAATGCTGCGAAATGCTTCCGCGTAGGTGTCGTCGACAATCGCCGGCATAGTGCTCTCCCTCTCCCCCTGGGAGAGGGCCGGGGTGAGGAGATGTTGAAAACGTCGCGCTCGTTCGACGAGTTTAGAAAAGACTACCCTCGATCCTGTCCGCGATACGTGGCCGCCTCGGTCACGACGTAGTTCATAAACACATCGTGCGGGCTCACCACCAGATCGTCGAACAATTGCGACTCGTAGCCGAGACCGACAAGTGTGCAATCGGGACGTACATTCGCGAGCAGGCGATCGTAATAGCCCTGGCCATTCCCCATCCGGCCTCCTGCACGGCTGAAGCCGACGCCGGGAACGAGGACGACGTCGAGCTCTTCCGGCGGAATTTCCTTCCCCGGCTCGCCCCAACGCTCGCGCGGAGGCTCCATGATCCGAGCAGCCACAGTCCGAGCTTGTTTGCCCCGGATTCATCAGTCGTGCAGTACGGCACAACGATACGCTTGCCGCTCGCGAGCGCCGCCGGCAGGGCCTGCCGCGTTCGCAATTCCGAGCGGCAGTCGATATACCACATCGCCGTGCGGGCGGCCTGATAGGCCGGCAGGGCGAGCAACCGGGCAATCGCCTGCTCGCTGGCCGTCTCCTTGTCGGGCTGGGCGTTCCGCGCGTCGTAAGCGGCTCGCCGCATCGCGGCTTTCGGGTCGGTAGCTTCCGTCGTGGGGGCCGTGCTCAAAGGAGTGGGCTCCTGCTTGCTCCGGGGAACAGAAATTCGCTTGCCATTGTAGCGAAATCGATTCGCCTGCGAGGGGCGGTGCCACGGTTCGGACGCCGCGGGCATTGATTGGCCGCAGATAAACGCGGATCGACGCTAATTCGGAGCAGAGCGTCGTCGTCGATTTACTCTCAGATCCACGCCGATCCGCACAAATCTGCGGCTCAATCCACCGAAGCCACGTAACAGAGCGAGCCGCTACAGCGTTTTCAGATACTCAAGCACGGCCCGCTTCTCGTCGGCCGAGAGCTGATCGGGAAAATTGTGCCCCGCGGCGCTTTTGCCGAAGGCCCGGGTGTCGAAGTGCTGCCGCCTTAGCCACGCTTCGGTCACGCTGGCTGGCAGTTCGTCGAAGGTGGCGATTCGGGGCCCTACCCGCTCGGGGTCGAACGCGTTCCCCTCGCGCCGCCAGACGACCGGCCGCTCGGCCGGATGCAGCACGTGCCACAGCGTCGGCACGCTCCCGTTGTGCAGGTACGGAGCCGAGGCCCAGACGCCGTCGAGCGGCGGTGCCACGTAGCCGCCCGGATCGTCGAGGTTCGGCAGCTTGCCGTACTCGGTGAACCAGCTCTCGCCATAGTGCCGGCGGTGCTGGGGCTGCAGCGCATCGAGCCGAACCCGGTCGGTCTTGATCTCGTCGATCGCCACCAGCCGTTCGGGATAGTCCACGACGCTGTTTTCGCTCGCCGAGCCGTAGGTTCCGTGACACTCGGCACAGATCCGGTTATATGCCTTCTGGCCTGCCGCGGCCAAATCGCGATCGATCGGATACGGATACTTGGGCGCCTCGATCGACATCAGGTAGTCGTACACCTCGCGGAACTCGGGCTCCCACTGGCGAAACCGCTCCGGGCCGTTTTCGCGGACCAGCATGAACTGCATCAGACCGCGGTGCCCCTTAGCGGCAAAGCCGTCGATGTAGAGCATCTTCTTCCGCTTGAAGTGCCACCAAGGCGGAGCGTCCATGTCGTGGTGCGTCATCTCCGGCAGCCCGCGGCTCCGATCGAAGGCCAGCTCTTGATTGCGGATGCCGAGTAGGACCACGCCAAACATCACAGCGTTCGTCGTACCGTCGGTTGTCCCGAGCGGAATCACCGAGCTGCCCAGATCCTTGAGCGAAATGGCTCGCCCGAGGCTCGCTTTGGTTTGAATGACATCGTCGACGAGCGTCTGCAGGGCGAGGCGAGAATTCGGCGCTCCGGGCCAGGGAATACTTCCCCCTTGGCCATCGGGCACTGTGCCGCCGTGGCATGAGAAGCAATTGACCGACCACTGGCCCTTGTCGCTGACGACGTATTGCAGCGGCTGCTGCGGATTGTCGGGGCGGCCGGAGAGCCCATAGCGGGCGAGCGTTATCCGTCGGCGCTCGGCCGGTGACGCCTTCTCGGCAACACTCCGGTCCGGCTCCGGCCAGTTCTGCCACAAATGATCGAACGTCTCGGTGTCGAAATCGGGCGGAACGTACGCTTTACTGGTGAGGTGCAGATATCCGGGGTGTGCGGCGGCGGTCTTCTTGGCCGATATCGGCTCGGCAGCGGTGCTGAAGGCGATACCGCCCGGCAATATGGCCAGCGAAATCAGGCCGGTTATCCATCTGCCCCGCATACTCGCACTCCGTGTCGATCTCAACTTCCCGATCCAGGCTCCGCCCGGCAGGCGGAGTCTACTTCTGACCGCAGTATACGTCCGCGGGCAACCGTGCTTGCAGTCGCGTTCCGCACGGGGCGACGTTCTGAGCTCGCACGCAAACCAAATCGCCGGGCGACACGTGCTCGTCGAACGCATCTATTTCCACCGGAGCGTACCGGCAGCTGGTTCCGGCCCAGCCGCCGCCCGACTCGGCCTCCCCTTCGACCAGCACGGTCAGGTCGCGTCCTGCGAGGCTCGCGAAGTACTCGCGCCGCAGCCGGCTCTCAAGTTCCGCCAGCCGCTCGTGCCGTTCGGCCTTCACCTGGGGGAGAACCTGGTCCGGCATTTCGGCGGCCGGCGTCCCCTTCCGCGGGCTGAACGGGAAGATGTGAATCTTTGAGAAGCCGGCAGCCTCGGCGGTTCGCAAGGTTGCCGCAAACTCCTCGTCGGTCTCGCCGGGAAAGCCGACAATGATGTCGGTCGTGATCGCTGGATTATCGAGCGCCTCGCGTAACAGCCGGCAACGGTCGAGGAACAGCCGGCTCCCCCAGCGGCGGCGCATTCGCCGCAGGACGCTGTCGCTGCCGCTTTGCAGGCACAGATGCAAATGCGGGGCGATTCGCTCGGGAAACTCGGCCATCACCGCAATCAGCTCGCGCGTCACCTCGGTCGCTTCGATACTCGAGAGGCGAATCCGAAACTCTCCCGGCAACGCGGCGATCTCGCGGCAGAGCGTCGCCAGCCGCAGCCACTCGTCCTTCGGCTTATTCCAGTTCCCCTCGACGCCGTAGTGCCCGAGGTGGACGCCCGTCAGCACAATCTCGCGATAGCCATTGTCGACGAGCCGCCGGACCTCCTCGAGCACATGGGCCAGAGGCCGGCTGTGCATGTGCGGTCGAACGCTGGGAATAATGCAGTAGCTGCACCGCAGGAGACAGCCGTCCTGCACCTTTACATACGCCCGGTGGCGATTGCCGAATTGCGAAATGCCGGTGGGCACGTCGAGGACGCCGAACCGGCCGAGGAGATCGGGAATTTCCCGCTTGTCGGTGAGCACCTCGACGACATTCGGCAACTGGGCCAGTTCGTCGGGGGCCCGTCTGGCGTAGCAACCCATCACAACGATCCGCGACTGCGGGTTCTCGCGGGCCAGTTTGCGGATCGCGTGCCGGCTCTTGGCGTCCCCCTCGTTCGTGACGGTGCAGGTGTTCACCACGCACAAATCAGCCACCTCCCCCTCGGCGGCATCGCGATAACCAATCCGGGCGAGCCCCTCGCGCACCAATTCCGTTTCGTACTGGTTGACCTTACAGCCAAGCGTGACGGTTTTCAGAGCAGCGGGCATAGTCGGATTGGTTACTCGGGAGGAACTTCAGTAGCAATGCCGTCGCCCGTCGACGGTTCCCATTCATCTGCCAGCATGGCGTATAGATAATCGTCGATCCATTCGCCTTTGACACTGCGCCACCTTCTGTGGTGCGCCTCTCGGCGCATCCCAACACGCTGCATCATTCTCCAACAACGTTCGTTTCGCGGATCGGTCAGGGCAAAAATGCGGTGCAAACTTAGCCGACCAAATCCGAATCCCAGCATGGCATGAGTCGCCAGTGCGCCAAGGCGTCTGTCCCAATAATTGCGGTTGAGTGAGATTCCGAACTCCGCCGTTCGGTTCTCAACGTTCGTGATCGTAAGCACGCAATCTCCGATCACCTTCCAATCTCTTCGCATGACGATCGCAAATCGCATCGGGAGACCCTGGTCTCCAATACGAATTGTGGCTTGTTGCTCGAGCATCCAGGCAATGTTGTCTGCCGTCAGCGTATTCAAGGGGTCATATTCTCGTACTTCGGATTGCGAGAACATTTCTACCAAGTCGCTGTGATCTTCAAGCGCAGTACGACGAATCAGCAGCGGTCCGACCTCGATAGGCAAACGGATGTGTCCGACAAAACGTTCGGCCACTCCCGCCTCGTACGTTTCGAGTTTGTCAGACATTGGCGAACCTCACGTCGAATGCGCCGCACGCCGCGCATTCCCACCCCGTTTGGTACTGTTTAACCTTGCAGCAAACGGTGACTATTTCAGAGCAGCGGGTATGGCGCCATTGTATCGGAATTGAGTGCGATTGGGTGTCACTCCGACCCGGTTGGACCGTGCGGAGCCGGCAACCCGGTCAACTCCCTACGGCAACTCCAACTTCCACTGAGCCGGACAGTGCGCTTTCGGGAATATCTGTCTGGCTTCCTCGAGCATTTCCAACCAGTCGGCAGGCTGGTAGCGATCGGACAGATGAAACAGAACCAGTTCCGCCACATTCGCCCGCTCGGTGTTCCCAAACCACTCCGCTAGGCCCTCCGCTCAAGCAGCGAAACCTGCACCCGATGACACTTCTATAACAAGTGCCGGGCTTTGATCTCGAGGTACCGGTTCACGAGCGGGGCGGTCATGTCTTCAGGGAAGACGTCGAGGGCCAGCACGCCCCGGTGTTCGAGGTCGCACAGGACCTGATGCCGCCAGGTGAGGACTTCGGCGGCGGCTGCCGCCCGGTACAGCTCGGCATCGTTTTGCGGATCG
>JALORD010000593.1 GCA_025459145.1 Pirellulaceae bacterium
GTTGCGGCGGAGGGTTCGGACTGCATCATGGATCAACTTCACTTGGGGATGGTCGGGGTCAATCGCGGCGGAGCGGCGGAGCGCATCTTCCGCTTCGGCCGGGTGCCCCAGTTGACCCCAGACCTGAGCCAGGGCTCGCAGGGCTGCAGCGTCGTTGGGCCGTGCCGTGCAACAGGCGGCCAGCCATTCCAACGCCCGTCCCGGCCGGTTCTGGGCCAGTTCCTCCAACGCCCGGTTGAACCAGGCGTCGGGCACCGCATCCAACGAGCGCAGCAGGCTCAAATCGGCGCCGCAACGGCAGGCGTCGCCCCGATCAGGCGGCTCCGCTCCACATGCCGGACAAGTAAACATGTTCGCAACCTCCGTAACGGGTTCGTTCAGCGCGGAGTCGGCAACCCGGCGACTCGTGGCGGATTCCGCAGTCTGTCGCGCAGCGGCATCAGCCGCGTTCGATACCAGTCGCTCAGACGCATCAGGGCGTCCGGTGCGGAACCGTCGATAGCGGCCAACACGGCGGCCGCTTCCCGGAATTCGGTCTCCAGCAGCTCTGCAGTCCCTTCCAACTGGGCGTGATACTGCAAGTCGGCCAGTTCCCGGCTGCACTGCATCAGCAGCACGTGGGGATCGGGAGGCGGACCCACGGGAACCACCAGTCGGGCAAGATCCTCGGTCAGTTGTTCCATTTTCCGCACGGAGGCCCGCCAAGCTGCCTGATCCTGCCTGCCGTACGCTTCATCGGCTTCGCGGGAGATCGCCTCCAACCGTTTGTCATAGCCGTGCTGTTTGACCTCCGGACGCCTGGCGATCGCCGCTTCCAGCAACCCCGAAGCCTCGGCCGCCAGCCGTTCGTATTCGTCCCGCGACGGCTGCGGCTTCCACCCGGAGCAGAGTTCCCGGATCAACTGGCGGATCTCGTCCAAGCGGTCCTGGATGGCCGCGTCGTCCGAATCGCGCCGGTTGAGCAGTTGGCGGCATTGATCGAGATATCGCCGCAGCCGGTGCGCCTTGCCGCCGGCCAGCTTGCTGCCGATGGGCGCGGCGCTGAACGCATCCTCGGCGTCGATCTCGGCCTGCTCCAGGTCCCGCCGCAACTCGTCGCGGCTCTTCTGCGCCGGGATCGGCATGTGAATCAGGACTCGCTCGGTGCGGCCCAAAGCCCTCACCAGCGCCGAGGCCACCAGTTGGTAGTTCTCTTGGATGTTTACCGTGATGTCGATCTCGCTGCCGACCGGCAAGGTGGTCGGAATATCCGTCGCACAGATCTTTCCCAGCGGAGTACTTCCCTCGAAAATCGGAATCTGGATCGTGCCGCTCTGGTCGGATGTTTTCGCCTCGATGATCGTCTCGAACGGCAAGGGGGTGCGGACCGGCGCGACTTCGCACTGCCCCGTCGTCATCTCGATGAAAATCGGTTTGGACAGGACGTTTGGGATCGCAATGTCGGTCGACGAATCGATCTCCTGCAACCCGCCCAAAGCATGCCGGACCTGGAAACGATGCTGGGCCACCTCCGTTCCGTGCGGTGTCACGACACTCAGGGTGAAATGGGTCTCCGCTTCGGGCGCCAATTCCACCGGATCGAAGGTAAAACTGCCGTCGGCGCCGGTCTTGCGCGTCGCGTTGTACGATCCATCACCGGAGCGCAGCCGTACGCTGCATCCTTCGGCCGAAAGGAGATCGCCTTCGGGGACGACACTACCGGTGATCGCGATGTTCGTCAGTTCGGTCACCCGCGGTATGGCGCCCAGCCGGAGATTCGCCTTCCGCTCGCCGTGCGTGCGCGCCAGAATCGCCGCCCCCAACGCGACACACAAATCGGGCTCGACCAGACGGGGCTTGATGCCGAATTCCTCTTCCAAACGGCGCTGAATCAAGGGAATGCGGGTCGACCCGCCAACCATGATGATCTCGTCGATCTCCTCCGGACGGATCGGGCGATCCGCCCGCTCCTCGCTCATCGCGCGCCGGCAGATGTCCAGGGTGTGCTCGATCTCCGGACCGATCATCCTTTCGAACTCCTGCCGCGTAATGCCCAATTCGATCACGACCGGGTTGCCGGCCAGATCGGTGATGCCGGTGTTGATCTCCTGAATCTCGCAGCTCTCCACCTGCGACAACTCGATCTTCGCCCGCTCGGCATAGACCATCAGCTTGGCAAGCGTCATCTTGTCGTCCGGCGAGAGCTGGTAACCTTGGGCATTCAGTTCGTTGATCATCCAGCAAGCCAGTGACTTGTCGAAATCACAGCCCCCCAAGAACCGGTCGCCGTCGAAAGCGAGCACCGAGCGGCTGCTGAAGCTCCCATCTTGCGTCTCGAGGATGGCGACATCAAAGGTTCCTCCCCCCAGATCGTAGGTCATCACTCGCCGGGCACCCGGTGGTTCCTGAGCAAAATACGCCAGGGCCGCGGCAACCGGTTCCAGTGCCAGTTGCGCGACTTTCAGACCGGCCAGCTCCGCGGCCTTTTCCGTCAACTGCTTGGCGCTCAGCTTGAAGATGGCCGGGATCGTGATCACCGCTTCATCCACGGAATCGCCCAGTTGCGTTTCGGCCAGTTGCTTGACATGCCGCAGAATGTCGGCAGCCGCCTCTTCGGGCCGCCGATCCGACTGCTGTTTCAATCGGTATAGCTTCTCCTCGCCCATGTAGCGTTTGGAGAACATGATCGGTTCCGGCGACAAGCCCGCTCGCCCCTTCGCCGCATGGCCCACGACGATCTCGCCCTTCTCGTTCTCCGCCACCACCGAAGGTATCGTGCGGCGTTTCAGCCGATCCAGAATAATCGAGTAACCCGGACAGTTGGGCAGCGTCAAAAAGCCCGCTCCCTGCCGCTGTTCCGCAACGCCCACAGCTGTGTAGGTCGTTCCTAAGTCAATGCCGATCCGAACTGCCATCGAAAAGCTCCTCGCCCAGTGATGACCGTGTTGGCCAAGACGTTTGCCACACTTCGATGCCGATGAGAACGAAGCTTTCACTCGATTTTCGGGAATTCCCTATCCAGATACCTCCTCAGAATGCTCTAAGCAGACACAGATGTCAACTGGCTCGCCCCGCGAACCCCCACGGTTGCGGCCCGCCAGCACCCGAGTTATCATCAAACGGGTC
>JALORD010000594.1 GCA_025459145.1 Pirellulaceae bacterium
CGCTTGGCATCTCGCTGGAGACGACCTTCACGAGCAAGAGCGGCCGCCCGATGAAGATCGCCAACAGCGGCAAGGTCATCAAAGAATTGTTCGCCTGACCGAAATGCGAGCCTGGCGCCGTAAGCCCACCTGCTATTCGGCTCGAGGATTCTCGTGCTTCGCTGAGGCGGGCGGCGAGTCGAGAATCGAGTGGATGCTGGCGAGAATCGTCTCGGGTGAGGCCATGCGCCCGGTTCCTACCTGACGGCAACTTAACCACCCCGCTTCGGGATCGACGAATCGCGCGCCGTCTTCCCGCAGGCGATCCACATTTCGCTGCACCGCAAGATGCTGCCACATGGCCGTATTCATGGCTGGAGCAAGCAATACGGTCCGGGGAAACGCCAAGTACAGTGTAGAAAGCAGGTCGTCCGCAAGTCCATTGGCTGCTTTGGCCAGAAAGTCGGCCGACGCCGGTGCGACCACTAGCAATTCGGCCCGCTCAGCCAGCGTAATATGCGCACCGAGCGGGAAGGCTCCCGAATCGAAAATCCGATCGGCAACTGGCCGGCCAGTAAGCGCGGCAAAGGTGGCGGCACCAACAAACTCCTGCGCCGCGACGGTCATGACAACGGTGACGCCGGCCCCGCTTTGTACGAGTTTGCTAACGAGCGCAGCGGTCTTGTAGGCAGCCACACCTCCCGTAACACCCACGATAATTTCGCGGCCGTTCATCATCGGAACGCGGGTTACGGGGAAAGTGCGTCCAAATCCAGCCACAGACGGCTACAGGTCTCCAAGATCCAATTCCATCGATTCGCCCGTGCCCTGATACTCGCCGAGCAGGCGGACCTGCTGCGAGGCGTCAAGGTAGATCTTGTCCTCGATGATTTCCTGCAAGACGACCGACATCTTGTCTTGCGTGCTCAGTTCGACGAGCGGCCGACTTCCCGCATTGAGTTGCACCAGACGTTTTTGAATCAATGTGCTCAATTTGAAACGGCCACCAACCTTTTGAACGATCTCTTCTTCTCTCAATGCGTCGAGCATGGCGGATCCTTAGCGTATTGGGACAACAGCGAGCAAATCTCGCGAACGGCTTCGGGAATATCGCGATTGACAACTTCGTAGCGGTAGCGCGGAATGAGGGCTAGTTCACGCTGCGCAACCTCCAGGCGGCGCTGGATCGACGCTTCCGACTCTGTGTTCCGCAGGCGGAGGCGACGCTCAAGTTCGGCGAGTGACCCGCTGTGCAGGAAGATCGTGATGCAATCGGGACTGCGCTCCATTACCGTAAGCGCTCCTTCCACATCAATCTCCAGGATAACCCACTTCCCCGCCGCAAGTCCAGTGGTAACTTGACTTTGCAGCGTCCCGTACCAGTCCCCCCGACCGAAAACTTCCGAGCATTCGAGGAACTCGCTGGCCGTACGGCGACGGGCGAATTCGTCGTGCGACAGAAAAAAATAATTGACTCCGTCGATCTCTCCCGGCCGCGGCTGCCGGGTGGTGGCTGAAACGCTCAACACCAGCGGCAGCGGGCAATTCTCCCGCTTGAGTAGCTCGCGCACCACGGTCGACTTACCCGCTCCCGAGGGGCCCGAGATGACGATTAACCGCCCGCGCAAAGTCCTTTCACCCGGCGATGTCTCTGTAGGCGGCGAAGGGTCATTCGACATTCTGAATCATTTCCCGCATCCGCTCGATGGCCGACTTCATTTCGATGACATGGCGGGCAATCTGGGCGTCATTGGCTTTCGAGCCAATCGTATTGGTCTCGCGAAACATCTCCTGAGTCACGAACTCGAGCTTGCGGCCGTTCGATTCGTCGCTGGCCAGGAATGATTCGAATTGTTCGAGATGGCTTCGCAGGCGTACGATTTCCTCGGCGATGTCGCTTCGCTCGGCAAAGATACCGACTTCGCGAATGATATCCGTTGGCTGAACCTCGACCCCCGCGTCGTTTAGTAGTTTGTTGAGACGCTCCGTCAGTCGTGTCCGATATGCCTCGACAACCAGCGGCGAACGGCTTTCTACTGCGGCGAGCTCTCGGGCGATTACCTGGGCATTCTCGGCCAGGTCGGCTGCCATACTCGCCCCCTCGGCGGAGCGCATTTGCTGCAAGTGCTGGAGAGCCTTAACAATTACGCCTTCAATAATGGGCCATTCCGACTCGATTTGTGCCGCGCCGCTGCCTGGTTCGCGAATTACGCCCGGGAGCGACAATAACATGGCGGGTAGCAGCGTGTGCTGCGGCCCCTTGTGCCCCGTGACTTTTTCAAGTTGTGAGAGGTAGCCTGCCAGGACTTGTTCGTTCAATCGGTAGTCGCCCGCCGTCGCCTCTCGTTCGACCCGCAGATTCACCTGAATTGAGCCGCGGCGGACATGTTGGCGAACCACTGTCTCGACTGGGGTTTCCAGCGATTGATAACCTTCGCTCGCTCGGAAACTGAGTTTCAGGTAGCGGTTGTTTATGGTGCGGACTTCGGCCGCGACCGACATCCCGTCCTGATGATGATGAGCCTCTCCGTGGCCGGTCATGCTGAGTAGCAATGGGGCTGGCTCCTGGCAAATCTACTGAGGTTCGGTCGATGTGGCTTCCGACGACACGCCTTCAGGCGAAGTCGCGGGTTTTGGGGAGGCTGGCTCGGTTTGTGGGGACGCGGGCGCGGTCGGTTCCGCCTTGGTTTCTACGGCTGGTTCGGTCGTCGGGGACTCCGTCGCCGCTGGCTCTGTCCCAGGAGTTGCCGGCGCCGGCTCCGTGTCCCTAGGTTCCGTGGCAGCGGGCTCGGTCGCTGGCGGAGTTGCGGGGTCGGCTGGCGTGGTGTCAGGAATAGTGGTTCCACTGGAGCCCGCTCCCTCGCCCTCGGTCCCTTTTGCTTTGTCGTCAGCCGGAGCCACGGGGGCCGGTACATCGGTCCTTTTCGGGGGGGGCGGATTGAGCACCTTGATCGTCACGATGCAGAGCAGAATCCATAGGGCGGCCATCACGATCGTTATGCGGGTGAATAAGTCGCCGGCCTTGGCGCCGAAGGCACTTTGTCCCCCCATCCCGCCGAGCGCGCCGGTCAAGCCGCCCCCCCGGCCTCGTTGCAGGAGGACGACCACTATGAGCAACAGCGAAAG
>JALORD010000595.1 GCA_025459145.1 Pirellulaceae bacterium
GGGTCTTCGCCCTCGCCCACTTCGACGCGCAGCGTGAGCGTGTGCTTCCCGGCGGGCAATTCCCGCTCGATTTGCTTCGCCCCCTCGAACGGCTCGCCGTCGATCCAGAACTGCGTCGGTTCACTGCTGGCCAGTTCCAGCGCGATCGCGCCGGGCTCGGTCACCTCGATCTGCCCCTGCAGATAGAGCACGGCTGGCCGCGCCTTTGCAAGCTCCGCGAGCGGCAGCGTCCCGCCGACCATCGCGTACGCCGTTTGCCACGCCTCGGCCGGCGTGTCGAGCACCGCTACCCGCAGCGTTTCGACATTCGGCACTTCGCCGGTCAGCTCCGGTCCCGGCTCCTTCAGCACCCGCCACCGCTGCACTCCCGGCATCGGCCGGACGGCATACGGCCCGGGCTTACCCAGTTCCGAGACGAACCGCGCGAGGTCGAGCAGTTCCTGCTGGGTGAGAAATTTCGTGATCCCCTGCGGCATCAGCGAGGCCCCTTCCGCTTCCTGGTCGATGTTGTCAACCGGAATCACGACCGTCTTGCCAGCAGCGTCTTTCAGGCGCAACCGCTGGTCGTCGCGGTCGATCTGAATGCCGGTGAACACTTCGCCGTCGAACGTGAGCACCTTGCGGGTGACATACTGCTCCTTGATGGCGAGGTTCGGGTGGAGGATCGAATTGACGATGTAGTCGACGGGTGAGATTGAACCGACGGGGCTCAGATCGGGCCCGACGCTGCCCCCCGCCTGCGAGACGCTGTGGCACTTGAGGCACGAGAGATCGCTGCGGCGAAAGATTTTCTCGCCGCGGGCCGGGTCTCCCTTCGCCGCGACGTCCGCGACAATCCGGGCCACTTCTTCGGCCGAGGGGGGCGGCGCATCGAGGGCGATCTTCGCCGCCTTGCTCAGGACATCCGACAGCTCCGCATCGCTCCGGCCGACGGAATACATCAGGCTCAGGCACCGTTTGGCCGAATCCTGGCCGAGCGACACATTCGCCAGTGCCGCGGCGAGCGCTTCCGTTCCACCCTGCCGGCTGAGGATCGCTTCCAGAAGAGCTGCCGGATCGTCGCCCGGCTGCATCGCAGCGATGGCCTCCGCGCCGCGGGCTGCCCCGCGGGTCAGATCCAACCGAACCAGGGCGGCCGCCGCATCGAGCCGGAGCTGCGCCGTGGCTGCCGATTGGGCCAGCCGCTCAAGCGGTTCCAGGCTGCCTTTGCCAAGGCTGGCAAGTCCCGCCAGCGCCGCCTGGCGCAGCGAGTCGGGTGATTTTGGATTGCCCGCGATCTTCACCAGCGGCCCCTGCACTTCGGCCAGCTGCCACGCCCCGGCCAGCCGGATCGCCGCGGCCTGCGTTGCCTGGTCTCCCGTTTCGATCAACTGCCCAATCGCCGCGAGGTCCCCCTCGGGGCGCACCTTCCGATTGACGGCCGCATCCGTCAAAAGCTGCATCACCTTGGGCCTCAAATCGGGAGAGAATCCGTCGGGCGCGACGAGCCGCCGGAGGATCACGGCCAGATCAGCCGCTTCGCCCCGCGTGCAGATCATCTCTACGACCGTCCCCTGCCGCTCGGCGGGCAACCGGCCGCTTTCGAGCAGCCGCAGGAGGGGCGCGACGGTGGCCGCTTGGGCGTGAACGAGGGAGGGGCTCGTGAAACCCAGCAGCGAAAGCAGGGCGAGCGACAGGAGGGGGGTGCGACGAACCATCGGCAGTAAATCAACCCAAAACATCAGCAATTCACCAGGGGAAGGCGGGGACGGCGGCCGTTTCTCGAAAGTTAGCGGCCAGGGGTGGGCCATCGATCCATTGTAGCTAGCGGCGGGGCGACTTGCCGAGCCGGCGGCCCTTGGCAGGCTGTGTTGAACTCGCTCCGGCCGCAGGCGGAAGCGGCACGTCCCCCGTGGTACGATGACGGACCAGCTGCCGGAGCCGCGACGGGTCGGCCGCCCGCCGTCAACGCCCACGACTCGCCAGTCTCGCAACGGTCAAATCAAATAGACAACCCCCGAACTCCCGCTGCGCCTCCCCGTTCACGCCTACGGCTCTTTCAGGGAAGCGGCACACACAGCAAGAATGTCAACCAAGTGTGAGCCACCCGTCGCCATCGGTCGCACGACTAACGGTCGCGTTTGAGACCTTGTCCAAGAGGAACTTGTCCGATGCGGATTTGGGTCGATGCTGATGCTTGTCCTGTCGAGATCAAGGAGCTGCTGTATCGGACGGCGGAGCGATTGCAGATCAAGGTCAAGCTGGTGGCCAACCAGTCCATGCGCGTTCCGAAATCGGAGTTCATCGAGACATTGCTCGTGCGGGACGGAGCCAATGTTGCAGATCGGCGAATCGTTGAGCTGGCGGCCCCTGGCGATTTGGTGGTGACCGCCGACATTCCACTGGCCGCGGAAACAGTGGCCAAAGGAGTGGCGGCAATCGATCCACGGGGCAGTCTCCTTACCGAGGCCAACATCAGCGAACGACTGGCGCTACGGAACATGCTCGATCAACTTCGCGGCGGCGGCTACGTCGGTGGTGGTCCCAAGCCTTTTGGTCCCAAAGACCGGCAGGCCTTCGCCAACCAGTTGGATCGTTGGTTGGCCGCGAATAAGTGAACGCGAGTGGCGACTGAATCGCTTTCAGTCTCCTGCCCGCTATGGCGACGTCGGGGCCTGAGATAGGCTGACGCCAGGCTGCCACGCCCGTCGCCAAATGGGTCGTCCGGCAAGTCAGCCAAGAAGTCCGCCCCTCAGCGGATGGAGAAGTCGTCTAGCGCAGAAGCGGATAACTGGCGCACTCTCTGCGGAGACTGCAGGTAACACCACAATTGGAAGCTCTGAGATGATTACGGTCGGAATGAACTACCACGTACTGCCGGGCAAGCAATCTGAGTTTGAGGAGAAGTTTCAAGCGGTGATCGGTGCCCTTCAGGCCGCCGCCGGGCACACGTCGTCGACACTCTGGAAAGATGTGAGCGACGACGCGTCCTACCTGATCACCAGCGAATGGTCCGACGAGCAAGCCTTTCGGGACTTCATTCAAAGCCAGGCATTTCGAGATGTCACGAACTGGGGTAAGGAGCAGATCCTCTCAGGACGCCCGCAGCACAAGGTCTATAAGCAGGGTAAGGAGCAGATCCTCTCAGGACGCCCGCAGCACAAGGTCTATAAGCATTAGCCCGGCCGGCGTGGTGGCGGAAGTTGTCGAGCGACCGGCTCGGTCACCCCGCGCCCGCCCGCAGGGTGGCCGAGGTTCGTCGCGAACCTTGGCTTGCAAGAGGCATTCGCGAAGAGGTCGACCGGCGACATCGCGTGGCGATCGTTTTCCGGTATTACGTACGCGCGAGCGCAACCATCACCAGCCGAACATGCTCCGGCCGCCGCTGCCCCGCCTCGATCACCTCGACGAGTCGCGCGTCAACGCA
>JALORD010000151.1 GCA_025459145.1 Pirellulaceae bacterium
AAAAGCCCCGGGAAAACGGGGCTCTTTGCATCAGATTGCCGCAGTTTGCAGCGATCTGCACCATAGTACCAGAGGCCGGGCTTGAACCGGTACACCCTTGCGGGCAGAGGATCCTGAATCAGGCCGGCCATTTATGCAAACCTCACGGGCACCAAGAGTTTCGGATAATGGCGAACGTCGAGGTACCGCCAGTAGGGACGTGTTTTTTCAGGCCATTTCAGCGGACCCACCAGTCGCTGGAAAATCAACCGCTCATCAGACTGAAGAAACGTGGGTGACCGACGGCAATCCGCGGCAAGATCGAGGTCTGACGCGTCGTGGGTGAGTCGTATTCAAGCCAGGTGTACGGCCGCTTCGTCAGCCGGCCCTCAATGTCCGGCCACGAGCGGCGGCGCGCCTCCAGAAAACTTGCGAATCGGCCCCTTTTCTCATTGGCTTGTCGGGCGGCTGGCGGCGTAGAATCTGGACTGGGAACAGCCCATGCCTGGCACGGTCAAGGGTCTTTTCATGTCTTCCCAATCCTCGCGGTCCAGCGCGCTTGCCGGCTGGCGGTCTTGGCTCTCGCTCACTTCATGGGCCATTGCGGGGGCCGGGCTGCTCACGGTCATCATCGGCTGGATTGGGCTGTCGGAGGTGACGCGTCGAACGCGCGGGGAACTCGAGTCGCGGCTGACGGCCGAGGTCGACACGAGCGTCCTGGCCTTACGGATCTGGCTCGATGAGCAGAGGAGCGTGGCTGCCAGTTGGGCCGGTGACGCCGACATCGAGCGCCAGATTCTGGCAATTGCGAACTTGCCGGCAGTTCGCGATTGGGATCGAGACGGCGTGCTGGCCAGCGAAGAACTCCAGCGGTTGCGGGCCCGCTTGGCCCCCGTGTGCCAGGTTCACCGCTATCCCGGGTTTGTGGTGCTCGATCGCAACGGCAGGCGGATTGCCGATCTGTTTGATGAGGGGGTGGGCGGCTCGCTCGCGCCGGCACCATGGGATACTGCGCGGCGCTCGTTCGAGGGAGAGTCAGTCGTCACGCTGCCATTTCTCTCGGCAATCGAATTGCCCGACGAAACGGGACATCGCGCGCCGCGGCTGCCGACGATGTTCGCGGCGGCACCTGTCAAAGATCCGGCCGGAGCGATAGTCGCCGTCTTGGCTTTTCGCATCCGCCCTGAACAGCAGTTCGCGAGCACACTCGGCATCGGGCGCCCAGGGATGTCGGGCGAAACCTACGCCTTCGATCGCCAGGGCCGGCTCCTCTCGGACAGTCGGTTTAACGATCAATTGCGGCAACTGGGGCTCATCGCTCCCGAGCCCGCGAGTCGCGCCGTGCTGGTGCTCGACGTCCGCGATCCCGGGGGCAATCTGATCGAGGGCTTTCGGTCCTCCACGCCGCGCGAGTCGTGGCCATTGACGCGAATGGCTGCCGCAGCCGTGGCGGGTCAGGACGGAGTCGACGTCGCCGGCTACCGCGATTACCGCGGCGTCCCGGTGGTCGGAGCTTGGCGATGGCTGCAGGACTACGGCTTTGGCGTCACCCATGAAATTGATCTGGCCGAGGCTTACGCACCGTTCTACGCGATCCAATGGATCATTGCGGGCTGGCTGGGACTGTTCGCGGCCGCGCTGGCGACGAGCATGTTCCTGGATTGGCGGCGGCGGCAAATGGAAACGTTCAGGGCGCAATCGCAGGCGGCGCTGGCAACGCTCACCAACCGCTTTCAAGCTGTCCTCGATTCGGCAACGCAAGTCTCGATTATCGCCACGGATATGTCCGGAACGATCAGCGTGTTCAATGCGGGGGCGGAGCGCATGTTGCAGTACTCCGCGGCGGAAATGATTGGCCGAATGACTCCCGCGGTGATTCATCTGGAATCCGAAGTTCGGGAACATGGCGAGCAGCTCAGCCGCGAGTTCGGCCGCAAGATCCAAGGGTTCGATGTGTTTGTGGAGTACGCGCGGCACGGCACATACGAGGAGCGCGAGTGGACTTACATTCGCAAGGACGGCAGCCACCTGACCGTGAATCTGGTGGTCACTGCACTGCGCGACGCGACGGGACAAATGACCGGCTTTCTCGGCATCGCCAAGGATGTGACCGTGAGCAAGCAGGTGGAGCGGGACCTGCGGCACGAGCGGTTCCTGCTGCACACCCTGCTGCAGAACCTGCCCGACAGCATCTACTTCAAGGATGCCGACAGCCGCTTCCTGCGCGTCAGCCAGTCGCTGGCGAGGCGGTTTAGCCTGCCCGACCCGCAAGCGGCCGTCGGCCGGACCGACAGCGATTTCTTCACCGCAGATCACGCGCAGAAGGCTCTGGCGGATGAGCACGAAATGATCAGGACGGGCGTCCCCATCCTGGACAAGCAAGAATGCGAAACCTGGCCGGACGGCCGGCGGACCTGGGTCGCCACCTCGAAGCTTCCCTTGCGCGACGAAACGGGCCAGATTCTCGGCACCTTTGGCATCTCCCGCGACATCACCCAGAAGAAGCTCGCGGACGAACGCTTTCGGCTCGTCGTCGAGGCGTCGGTCAATGCATTGCTCATGGTGGATCGCCGCGGAAAGATCGTGCTGGTGAACTCGCAAACCGAACGCATCTTCGGCTATGCCCGCGACGAATTGCTCGGACAAACCGTGGAGTTGCTGGTGCCCCCGGCCGTGCGGCCCGCGCATCCGCAACTGCGCGAGAGTTTCTTCGCCCGCCCGCAGCTGCGGGCGATGGGGTCGAGTCCCGACCTGTACGGCGTGCGTAAGGACGGCACTCTCTTTGCCGTGGAGATCGGACTGAGCCCGCTCGAAACCGAGGACGGCATGTTCGCCCTGGCGTCGGTGGTGGATATCACCGCCCGCAAGGCGCTCGAGGACTCGCTCCGCCTCGCGAAGGAATCGGCCGAGGCCGCCAGCCGCGCGAAAAGCGATTTTCTGGCCAACATGAGCCATGAAATCCGCACGCCCATGAATGCGATCATCGGGATGACCGAGCTGATGCTGGGGACTGACGTCACCCCAGTGCAGCGCGACTACCTGTCGATGGTCCTCGAATCGGGAGAGTCGCTGCTCGCGATCATCAACGAGATTCTCGATTTTTCGAAAATCGAGTCCGGCAAGATGCGGCTCGAGTCGATCGATTTCTCTCTGTGGGATGTCGTGGCGGATGCGGTGAAGTCGCTCGCTCTGCGGGCCCACAGCAAAGGGCTGGAACTGGTGTACCACATCGCCCGTGATGTTCCCGAGATGCTCGTCAGCGATCCGGTGCGCCTGCGGCAGATCATCGTCAACCTGGTCGGCAATGCGATCAAATTCACGGACCGCGGGGAGATCCTAGTCGACGTCACGTGCAGCGAAGAGACGCCGAGTGGGGTGCTGCTGCGGTTTGCAGTCTCCGACACGGGGATGGGGATTCCGCCGGACAAGCAGAAGCTGATTTTCGACGCTTTCACGCAGGCCGACGGTTCGACCACGCGCCGCTTCGGTGGGACGGGCCTGGGGCTGGCCATTTCCTCGCGGCTGGTGTCGTTGCTGGGGGGCGAGCTGCAGGTGCAGAGCGAAGTGGGCCGGGGAAGCACGTTTTTCTTCTCCGTCTGGCTGCCCCGCAGCAATCAGGCGAACGCCCTTAGCCTGATCGGGCGATCGGCCGAGCTGCGGGGGACCGAGGTCCTGGTCGTCGATGATAACGCCACGAACCGGCGGATCATCGAAGAAATGGTGCGGTCTTGGGGGATGAACCCGCTCGTCACGAGCTCCGCCCCGGAAGCCCTGCGAGCGCTGCACCGGCACGCCCAATCGGGCCGGATGTTTTCCCTGCTGCTGACCGACGTGCACATGCCCGAGATGGACGGCCTGATGCTGGTCGAGCAGATTCGCCGCGAGGCGAGCCTGGCCAACTTGCGGATCATTGTGTTGACCTCGGGCGATCAGGGGAACGATGCGGACCGCTGGAGCAAGCTCCAGGTGGCGGCCCGCCTGATGAAGCCGGTGAAGCAATCCGAGCTGTTGCTGGCGATCGAAGACGCCCTGGCGGCGGGGAGCACGGCGCGCCCCCGCGCCACGGACGGGCCGACCGACGACATCCCACAGATTGCCCCCTTGCGGATCCTGCTGGCCGAAGATGGGGCCACAAATCAGAAGCTCGCCGTGGCGCTCTTGCAAAAATGGGGACATCACGTCGCCGTCGCTAATGACGGTCGCGAAGCGGTCCAGGCGTATGAAGCCGGGCTGTTCGACCTCGTGCTGATGGATGTGCAAATGCCTGCCATGGATGGCCTGGAGGCCACGCGGCGGATTCGCCAGCTGGAAGGGAACTTGGGTCGGCGCACGCCGATCGTCGCCATGACCGCGCGGGCCATGAAAGGGGATCGCGAGCAATGTCTCGACTCCGGCATGGACGGTTACGTGTCGAAACCGATTCGCCAGCGCGATCTCTATCAGGCGATTGCCGAGTTCTTCCCGGACCGGCTCGTCGAGAAGACGCAGGATTCCACCGTGAACTGGTCGCAGATCCTGCCAACGGTCGGTGAGGATCGCGGGGTGCTGGCGGAGTTAATCGGCGCATTTCGCCAGGAAGCACCGGCCCTGCGGGAAAGCATCGAGCGAGGCGTGATGTCGGGCGACGCGTCGGGGGTGCGGGCCGCGGCGCATACCTTGAAGGGAACCCTCGGAATCTTTGGAGTCGCGCCGCTGATTGCACTGGCGGCCCGTATTGAAGATCGGGCCGCAGCCGGCGACCTGGCGAGTGTCGCGCCCCTCCTGGGGGAACTCGAGGCACGACTACGTGAACTCGATGGGGAGATGGAGAAGTTCGCATGCCTCACCGCAGAGCCAGCGCCGTCGGGGGCCGCCAAGCTCTGACACAGCATGCGGGCCAGTTCGCGGTAAATCGAAGACCGATGCTTTTTGAGCCGGGCGGCAATTTCCCTTTTGGGAGAGCTTAAGAGCGAGCAACTGCGCTGGAACCGCGCGATCCGACTCCGTAAGCTGTCGAGACATCGCTGGGACTCCGTTCGAATGCCTGTCCTTCACAACCAGACATTCAGACATCTCAGCGATGCTTTCTCCAACACCAATCAGCTGCTGCTAGCTGTTGCGTTTGTAAGTCGAAGCCGACTCATCTTCATCGCATTCGGATCTGCCCCTTATCGCACGATCGAGACCTGCGAACCGCGGGTTAGGAGGGCAAAGACGTCGCGGGCGTCTTGGGGGCTGAGGCTGACGCAGCCGAGAGTGGGGCTGCCCGGAGCCGCCGACAGAGGGCTGCCGTGGATGCTGGCGCTCGTTCCCAGGTCGATCCAGCATTGCCCGTAGGGATTGGTGGGGTCGTTCGCGGCGATCGTCTGGCCGTCGGGGCCGTAGTAGGTTTTGTCAGGCTGGCGATCCTGCACTTCGTAAAGTCCCGGCTGCGGCGGTTCGTTTCCGAGCGTGAACGGAAAGCGGCCCGCATACAACTCGCCCAGATACATCGTCACTTCGCTCGTCGACAGGTTCACCACGGCCCGGAACGGACCAGGGACCACTTTCAGACGTGTCCCCGGAAGGACCACCCGCGGATCGGCGACGCCGTTGATATTCTGCAACAGTTCGGCCGACACGTTGAGCCGCTTGCCGATCGTGAACAGCGTTTCTTCTCCCTGCACAGTGTAGGGAACTTCGAGCAAATGATCGTGCGAGTAGATTACTTTGGCGGCGAGCGCGTCGAGCCATGCTAAAACCTGGCCGCGTGCGGCCGGATCCAGATCGGAGGCCGCGGCATAGGGGCTAAGCAGTGTCAGCGCCGAACGAAACTTCTCCGCGGCGACTAGCTCTTCCGCAATTACCAGATCGCGGCGCAGCTCGTGCCCGGTCAGCGATACACGGGGCTGTGCCGTTGATTCCGGTGGCTGATCGGCCGGTTCGTCAGTGGCGTCTGACGGCGTCGTCGCGATTTTTGGAGCGGCGGGCACCGCTGTATCGGGCTTGGCAGAACCGGAGTCAGGCCGTTCGAAGCTCGTGCGGGCATTGTCAGCCGGCGGACTGGGCTCGGAGGAGCGAGAGTAAATGCTGTCGGCTCCGGACACGCCGGGTCCCACCGGGCCGGCATCGGTCGGCGCAAATGCCGGTGAGCGGTTGTCTTGCTCGAGCGGAAGGATGGCCGGCGGTCCCGGGAGGGCTGAACCGACGTCCCCCTCGCCGCCGATCCCCGAGAAATCGAGGTCGGGCGGTGCCAATTCGTCGATATCCTGGCGAGTCATACCAGCCGGCGGCGCGAGAGGCTCGGGCGTGTTAAGCGCCGTGTAAACGCCATACAACACACCTGCCAACACCAAAATGACCGCGGTAGATTTTAACGTATTCACTTCGTCCTCCCTGACGAAGAAGTCGTCCGCTCGGAATGCCGCCTGGCAAACGTGCCAGGTTTCAGCATCGTGGACCCGTCTCCGCACGGCGCCCCAACGCAGCACTTGCAAAAAGTGATCGCGCGCCGCGGGATCGTAGCGAGCAAGGCAGACCGATACTAGGGCAATGCGGGCCAAAAATTGCCAAAACCCGCTAGCAACCTCATCCCGCAGGTCTGGGATCAGTTGGAGGGGGATGTTAGAATAGCGGACTTTCCTGCCTGCTGGCACTGTTGTGCGGACATACCTGCCGTCTGTGCCTTACCCGGACCTGGCTCGGCCCGAGGAGCCCACCCGAGATGCTGTACAACGCCCGTCGCCGCCTGCAACTCAACGAAGCCGAACGAAACCAAATGCGGGCGGCTTGCCGGTTCAACGCCCAATTGATGGATGTCGTCCGCGGGATGATCGGTCCCGGAGTCAACACAGCCGATATTGACCGGCTCGTGGAGACCTACACCCGCGACCACGGGCATATCCCGTCGCAGAAGGGATACCCCGGCCAGAAAGGGCCCTATCCGCACAGCTGCTGTACGAGCGTCAACGACGTCATTTGCCACGGGCTGCCGGTCGACTATGTCCTGAAAGACGGGGACATCGTCAATGTCGACCTCACCAGCTACGTCGACGGCTGGCATGGCGACTCGAGCGAGACGTTCATCATTGGTACGCCCAGTGAACTCGCTCGCCGCGTCGTGCAGTGCTGTTTCGAATGCCTGTGGCTGGCGATTGATAATCTGAAGCCGCGGTGCCGGGTCAGCGATATCGGCGACCCGATTGTACGGCATGCCCGCAAACATGGTTTCAGCGTGGTCGAGGAGTACGTCGGCCACGGTCTGGGGCGGCAGTTTCATCAGCCGCCGACGATCCCGCATCACGCTCCGCCCGAATCGCGACGGCAGCGGCTGGAACCGGGCGTCTGTTTCACAATTGAGCCAATGATCAACACGGGAACAAAGGACACCGTCCAAACAAGCGCGACGGCTGGACGGTCCGCACCAAGGACGGCGGTCTCTCAGCTCAATTCGAGCACACGATATTAATGACCGAGACCGGCCCCGAAGTTCTCACGCTGACCAAGAACGGTCCGCAGCGGGGACACAGGTTTTAGTCGCCCTTTTCGCTGGTTAGCAGGGGCGGTCAAAACCTCGTTTTCCCGGCGGGGTGTCGCCCAGGATACTCCCCATGGCACAGCGGGTAATGCAGATTTGCCTGCCGCAGGGCGCCGATCCAGGGGAGATCGACGATGTCGCGAGCGGCGGTGAAGTCCTCGGCCAGTGGGAGGATGCCGCCCGCGAGCAGACCATCTTGCAGTTGCTGGTCGAAGCCGAGAAGGTCGAACCGATTACCGATGTCCTAGAGCGAAAGTTCGCCCAGGACGAAGGATTTCGCGTCGTCTTGCTCGCGGTCGAAGCGGTGTTCCCGCGTCCTGACAAGAAAAAAGAGGAATCCAACAACGAGGAAAGCGGCTCCGAAGAAGATGTCCCTGTGGGCCCCAAACGGCTCAGCCGCGAGGAACTGTACGAAGAAGCGAACGAAAGCATTGGCGTCACGCGGGTCTTCCTCGGGATGACGGTCCTCTCGGCGATGGTGGCTGCCGTAGGCCTCATGCGTGAGGACATCGCCGTGATCATTGGGGCGATGGTGCTGGCTCCGCTGCTGGGACCCAATGTGGCCATGGCATTGGCCACCACGCTGGGCGATACGCAACTCTTGCGGCGGGCCCTCGTGACGAACGTCATCGGCGTCACATTGACGCTCCTCCTCGCTGTCGCCGCGGGAATGATCTACAACGTCGATACGCACAATCCGGCGATCGCCGGTCGTACCAAGGTCGATGTCGGCGATATCGTCCTGGCCCTGGCGTCGGGCGCGGCAGGCACGCTCGCGTTCACCCGCGGTCCCTCGAGCGCCGTGATCGGCGTAATGGTGGCCGTGGCCCTGATGCCCCCGCTGGTCGCGGCGGGACTGCTCCTGGGAGGCGGGCACGAACGGCTGGCGCTGGGAGCAGCCTTGCTGACCGGAACAAATGTCATCTGCATCAACTTGGCGGGAATTGCCACCTTCTTAACGCAAGGAGTTCGTCCGCGCCGAGCCGCCGAGGCGAAGCGGGCCCAGTCGGGCGTGCTCCGGGCTGTGGTGATCTGGATCCTATTGCTCGGCCTGTTGCTCTTGGTGCTTTGGTTCAGCCGAGAAGCGAATTAGCGCATGCGGCGATTGATAGAACCCTCAATTCAGGTGGTCATTTGCGGCTTACGGGCGGGCGAACCCAGGGTCGGCGTCCCTTGTCCCCCAGTTGGCTCCGGTTTACATTAGCCCTTTCGCCATTTGGAGTTCCAGCGACATGCGTCACGTCCTTTCCGCCGTTGTGCAGAACGTTCCCGGGGTCTTGGCCCACATTTCGGGGATGCTCGCCTCGCGGGGATACAATATCGACTCGCTGGCCGTCGGTGAGACCGAAGATCCCAATCTCTCGCGGATGACTTTTGTCGTCGTTGGCGACGAACGGGTTCTCGACCAGGTCCGCAAGCAGCTCGAAAAGATCGTGACCGTGGTCCAGGTGATCGATGTCAGTTCGCGCGACCATGTCGAGCGGGATTTGATGCTGCTCAAAGTTGCCGCTGCCCCCGGGACGAAGCGGAGCGAAGTCCGCGAGCTGGTCGAAATCTTTCGGGGTCAGATCGTCGATGTCGGGGCCGAGGAGCTGATGGTCGAAATCTCCGGCCGCGAAAGCAAGATCGAAGCCTTTATCGAGCGAATGCGCCCCTACGGCATTCTGGAACTCGTCCGTACTGGCCGGATCGCGATGATCCGCGGCGAACACCGCCAACCGAAGACCGAGGAAGAGGCTGAGGAGCAGGAAGCCGCCCAGCAGAAAGCGAGCTGAAGCCAGAGGTCGGAGTTCGGAATCGCTGACTCCTGACCTCCGACTCCTGACTTCCGACTGCTGACCTCCGCCCTCCCTCCCCACAACCAACCCACCTCTCAACCCGTTAACCTATTCCACCGATGCCCGCCACGATTTATTACGACAACGACGCTGATCTTTCCGTCCTCAAGGGCAAGACGATTGCTATCCTCGGTTATGGCAGCCAGGGGCACGCCCAGGCCCAGAATCTGCGAGACAGCGGCTGCACGGTAATCATCGGCCAGCGTCCCGGCGGCCCGAACTACGACCTGGCGGTGAAGCACGGCTTTAAGCCGATGTCGGCCGAAGACGCCACGAAGCAGGCCGACCTTGTCAACATCCTGCTGCCCGATGAAGTCCAGGCGGACGTCTATCGGACATCGATCAAGCCGAACCTGAAGAAGGGGGCCGTGCTGATGGCCTCGCACGGCTTTAACATGCACTTTGGTCAGGTCGAGCCGCCGCCCGGAGTCGACGCGATGCTGGTCGCCCCGAAGGGACCCGGCCACCTCGTCCGCAGCGAGTTCGAGAAAGGGGGGGGCGTCCCCTGCCTGATCGCAATTCATCCGGGCTCAAGTCCCGAGACCAAGAAGATCGGCCTGGCCTACGCCAAAGGGATCGGCGGCACGCGAGGCGGCGTGATTGAGACCACGATCGCCGAAGAAACCGAGACGGACCTCTTTGGCGAGCAGGTCGTGCTGTGCGGCGGCGTCAGCGAGCTGGTAAAGGCCGGCTTTGAGACGCTCGTCGAGGCGGGCTATCAGCCGGAAATGGCCTACTTCGAGTGCATGCACGAGTTGAAGCTGATCGTCGACCTGTTCTATCAGGGCGGTCTCAACTACATGCGGTACAGTGTGAGCAACACGGCTGAATTCGGCGACTACACCCGCGGCCCGCGAATCGTCACCGAAGAGACCAAGAAGGAAATGAAGAAGATTCTCAAGGAAATCCAGACGGGGCAGTTTGCCCGCGAATGGATCCTGGAGAACAAGGCCGGCGCTCCCGGCTTCAAAGCGATCCGCCGCCGCGAACGGCAGCACCCGATCGAAGAAGTGGGCAAGCGGCTGCGGAAGCTGATGACTTGGATCAATTCGAAAGAAGTCTAACGCCCTGCGAAACCGACGATGCCTTATCCTCAGACGCTAGAAGTCTATGCCTCCCTGCAGCCCGGCGACCGGGTGCAGGTCGATCATGAGGTGAAGATCGGCTTTCGCAAGTGGCATACGGCGACGGTCGGCACCGTCGTACGGAAGGACCGCGTCCGCCAGGGGGTCGCCTACCAGAAGTGCGGAAGCTGTAGGCGTAGTCAGACTGCTGTTGACCACCCGCTAAGCGTTCGCCGCTGCGGAGCTTCCGGGACCTTTGTGCATTTGAGGTCCCGCTTAACCAATGAAGCTACTGCGGACGGCTTGGCCCCCTTTTTCTGTCTTGCCACTCTCCGCCACTTGCCAATTCGCAACTCGGCGACTACAAATAAGGCGTCGATATTGAGATTCAGTATCGACTCCCGCCGCCAGTAGCCAGCCACGAGCCAGCGACTCTCCAGGCCAGCCAGCGCAAGGCGTTACTGCCAACCC
>JALORD010000152.1 GCA_025459145.1 Pirellulaceae bacterium
AGAGCGGCCACCCGCTCGAGAAAATGCTGTAGCTCTTCCTCGAGCAGTGGGGCGGACTCCCGAGATTCAAGATACTTCATCACATGGAGCACTGCGACGCCGTCGGGTGCCAGCTGGGCCGCGGCCGAATGGACCGAGAAGTACAGCGGTTGGTCGACGCCGAGCGCAAAGCGATGCTGCGGCCGAGGGAGCTTTGCGAGGGCGACATCCAGGCACGCGGCCCGCACAGGCTGCGCACTTGCCAGCCAACGGACAAGCGGGTGCTCGGCCGGGAGCGACAGCGTCTCGCAGGCGTTCCGGGGCGGAATCGCGAGAACGACGATATTTGCCCGAATCACACGATCGGGTAGTTCCACGAGCACGCCGCCCGCTTCGGCCCTCACACTCGCAACGTGCGAGCCGGATCGGACAATCGCGCCGCGCCTGACTGCGGCGCGCCGCAAGCCCTCGATGAGCGATTGCCAGCCGCCATCGAGATACCAGACGTTGCCGGCCAGGCCGAGCTTGAGTTGATCGATCGCTGCGCCGGCCGAGAGTTGCTCCATGTCGGCGACGTATGTCGTCAGCCGGAAGGATGTGAACAGGTAGTCAGCGAGGGCTCCTGTGCCGTAGCGCCGGCGAACCCATTGCGCGGTGCTCGTGGAGGTGAGTCCGGACGTATCGAGGTGCGGCAACTCGCGAAGGAGGTGTGCCAGCCGCCACTTCTGGGCGGGCGACAGCAATCGCGTCCAGAACAGGCTGCTCAATGTGCCCGGCAGGCGATGTTCACGGCCCCGGTAATAGCCGAGCGCGATACCAGGGGCGGGCAATGCACCGCGAACTGGGACATCGAGCTCCCGGAGCAGCCGAAACGCGTGCCCCTGGCAGTACAGGGCGCGGGGCCCGAGATTGAGGTGCACGCCGCCTTCCGTACTGGTCGCTGCCCGACCACCGAGTTGCTTGCCCTGCTCCAGCAGGGCGACGGATCTGCCGGCCCGGGCGAGTTTCGCCGCGGCAATAAACCCCGCCAGCCCCCCGCCAACGACCACGGCGTCGGTTTGCTCGATTTCTTTCGCTTGATGATCTTTCATGTCTTCGAATCTCCTTACGCTCGAGGAAGTTGGGGTTCCTTGATCGCTCGCTGAATCCCAAGTCCTGGGCTCGAATGATCACGAAATACGCAAGTTCGTTCGGCCCTCTGAAAAGTAGACGGATGTCACGATCGGTTTGTGACATGGCGACGGCGAAATCCGCAGCGGCGGCGAGTTACCCCCTTCCGAAGCGCCGCAAATGGCGTCAGCAGGCGGCGGGGCGGGCGTTACAAACGCTTTACGCTGCGCGGCTGGCGGCGGGCGTAGAATCCGGGCGATGGTGGAGGAAGGGGAGGGGGGCAGCCATTCCTCGCTGGCTAACTACTCACACGCCTGGAGACCGGAACATGCGATACGTGACTTGGATACTGTTGGGAACCGTTGGCTGGAGCCTCGCGGCTGCCGATCATGCTGCGGCTTGCGGCGGCTATGGAAGTATCGAAATCGAGATAGCCCTGGCGAGCGAATCGCCGACAGCCGAACAGATTGAGAAGCTGCGGGCGCGAGGTCCGGCAGCGCTCGATGAGTTGCTCGCGCGGCGTGATCGGTGGAAGCAGGAATTTGATCGGCTTGACCAGGAGATGCTCGAAGCCCTCGCCACCGCCAATCATCCGCGAGCGACCGAGCTGCGTCCGTTACGCGAGCGGGCTCAAACAAAGCTGGCCCGCCTCGATCGCCTGATCGACCAGGTTGGCATGCAGCGTCATTGCAGCCAGTCGCGGCTCTTCTGGCACACCGATTTGGCCCAGGCGCAACAAGTCGCAAAGGCTAGCGGTAAGCCGATTCTGAGTCTGCGGATGCTCGGCAAGTTGAACGAAGACTTTTCGTGCGCCAACAGCCGATTCTTTCGAACGACGCTCTACGCCAATGCCGAGGTGAGCAAGGCCCTGCGCGAAAACTACGTACTGCACTGGCAGAGCGTCCGGCCTGTGCCGCGGGTGACGATCGATTTCGGCGATGGGCGGAAGCTCGAACGGACGCTCACGGGTAATAGCGCTCACTACATCCTGACCCCGGCGGGCGAAGTGGTCGATGTGCTGCCGGGGCTGTATGGGCCGCGGGTGTTTCTGGAAAAGATTGTGGCCGGTGCGTCGGCAGCGCTGCAGCTCGCCGGCGTCGATGATGCCGAGAGGCCACGGGCGCTCGCCCAGTATCATGCCGAGCGATTGGCTGCGGTTGATCGAGCCTGGCGAAACGACTTGATGAAAGTGAGTACGGCAGAGAACCAAGTGCCCGTTGATTTCAAAATCCCGCCGCAGCCGCCACGAAAGGGCGCCGAGTCAGCCGAGCCGCCGGCTGCCAACGTGGCGGCAAAGCTCGCCGCACCGAAGTATGTCGTCGAGCGGCACCTGGTTGCTGCCGCCCTTCCGCACCGTATCGCCAGCACGCCGGACAAGGTCGAGGACGAAGCGACCTGGGGCAAGATTGCAGCGCTACATGCGGAAGAGGCCCAACTCGACGAGGCCAGCCGGGCCCTGATTGCTAGCGAGAATCCCACAGCAGCAGTTGCGGGCCGGCTGTCGATCACGAAGCGGCGGGCCGAGGATCCGATTCTGGCACTGGTCGGGACGCTCCAGGAATCTATCGCACTCGATACGGTCCGGAACGAGTATCTGCTGCACCGCCGGGTGCACCAGTGGCTGGCCCAAGAGGGCTATCGCCCGGCTGTCGACGAACTGAACGAGCGGGTCTACGCCGAGTTATTCCTCACTCCCAGCAGCGATCCATGGCTGGGACTGGCCCCCGCCACCGTCTACACGGCTCTGCCCAACGGGGGAGTCGTGAACTCCCAGAAATGAGGATGCGCCGCTGACGATCTCGTAATTCAGACAAATATTCTGAAATCTGGGCGAACACCATGGAAACGAATCGCCCAGCCGTTCGTCTTGATGTTGGGACCGATGTGTGCGATTTGCGCGCGGCGGTTTGTTGATAGATCGATGATTTTAGTTTTTGGAATTGCCCGAAACGGAGAACCTGGTTGCGGGTTAGCGCACTAAACCGACGTGCCGGATCGCTAACTGGCCCTGCAACGCTGCGGGTAGTTGGCCTGCAACATTGCGGGAATGGAGTGATTAATAGTCTGTTGGGGTGGTGTTCAGCGAACTGCGGGTCACTGAACGTTTCGTTAAATGCCGCTCTCCGACTTAACTCGAGGAAACGCTGTAAATGTTTATTTTTAAGGGAATTGTAGGCAGTTCAAGTAACGAGAACTTTGAGCGATAAGCCAAAAACCGTTCACCTGGGGCCACAAACGAGACCTGTTCAGCGTATGGAGCATGTAAGTAATATAATCCACCTAAAGAAGTAATTCGACCGGGCGGCAATCAGCGACCGCTGGCCAGGGTCGCAAAACGGCAAGCTGGGAGCTTGAACATTCCACGATGAGCACCAAAACCATCCTGACCATCGAAGATGACCACGCCATCCGGCGAGGAATCGTCGATTCGCTCGTCTACATGGGGTACCACGTCCTGGAGGCGGGCAATGGCAATCTCGGCCATGAGATGGCGGTGCGGCACTGCTATGATCTGCTGCTCTTGGACTTGGTTTTGCCAGGAATGTGCGGGCTCGACATCTTGCGGGCGGTTCGCGAGACGCGGCCCACTCAGCCGGTGATCATCCTGACGGCCCGGGGCGAAGAACAGAATCGTGTTGATGGACTGCGGGCTGGGGCCGACGACTATGTCGTCAAACCGTTCAGCGTGAAGGAGCTATTGGCCCGGGTCGAGGCAGTGCTGCGGCGATCGCCCGAGCGGCCGACCGATGTGGACGAGATCGAACTCGAAGCGGGTGTGTGCAATTTCTCGCGGCGGGAGATTCGCTTTCGCGACGGCTGCCGGTCGTGTCTCTCAGAACGGGAGGTCGAATTGCTGCGGTATCTGGCGATCAACGCCGGGCGGGCGATCGGACGCGACGAACTGCTCGCCAACGTGTGGCGAATTTCGCCCGACGGACTGCCGACGCGGACGATCGACATGCATGTCGCCCGGCTGCGAGAGAAGCTGCGCGACAATATTACAAAGCCATCGATCCTGCTGACGGTCCGCGGAATCGGCTACATGTTTCAGGCCCGCGATTCGGCAGTGGCCGTTGGCGAGGCGTGAGCGGGCCAAGTCCTGCCGCATGTTCGCAAATGTTCACGCGCGTAGAAGGCACTCCTCTCCCTTTCCTGAATAGTTAGCAGCAGCTCGCAGCATGCGCTCTCCCCGGCAAATTTGGCTCCTCTTTGGCATCGGCCTGTCGGTCGTCGTTCCGGCGATGGTCTGGCTGACGGTCAAGGCGTTGGAGCTCGATCGGGCGGAACTGGCCGCCCGCAAACAGGCCGAGCTTGAAGAAGACATCAGCCGGGCGCTGTGGCGCATGGACACACTGCTGACTCCGATCCTGGCCGAAGAGGCGGCGCGGCCGGAGTTTCTGTATCGGGCGATCTTGGAGACGCCGCCTAGCGAGGACGATGCGATCGCGGCGAAGGGCGATGTTCGAAAAGGACCAGCAGCCGCGAAGCAAGAACTATCGCCACTCCTCGCGACGCCGCCGCAGTTCGTGCTGTTGCACTTTGAGGTACATCCGGACGGGTCCGTCACCTCGCCGCAGAATCCGCAAGGTGCCGAGCGTGACTGGGCGGTGGAGAACAGCGTTTCGCCAGAAGCGATTGGCACGGCGGAATCACGGCTGGCAACGCTGCTCCCCTGGCTCGACCGGGAGAAGTTGCTGGCCCAGTTGCCGGAGTCGCCGATCCTGGCGATGACCGCGCCCCCGGCGGGTAGCGGCCTCGAAAGCCAGCTGCCGGAGTCGAATCCGCAGATCCTCGCCAACAACTATGGCATTGGGCCCGATTACTCGCAGTTGCCAAATCTTCCGCCGGGCGGAGACGAACCGGGTGTTGCGCAGCAGGCGACTCCGCCCAATTCGGCATCCCAGCAGGCGGGGCAGTTCGATCAGCCGCAGCAACAAGCATTCAACCCGGAACCTAGCCAGTTGCAGCAAGACGCGGGGGCGGCCAGTCAACTCGCCTACGCGCAGGCGCCGTACGAGGTGGGGCGGTCGCAACGCGGGCAGACGCGCGGCGGCAACGACCTGACCAATCGCAGCGCCGTGCTACAGTCGTACGCAACGAGGTCATACAATCAACAGCGGACGAATGTGCGAGCGGCGCGGCCGACGATTCAAGTGATTGAGGGAACGAGCCAGCAGATGTGGCTCGGTGAGCACTTAATACTGGCGAGGCGGCTGCGGGTGGGGGATCAGACGACGATCCAAGGATGCTGGCTCGATTGGGACGCTATTCGCCAGCGATTGCAGGCCGAAGTGGCCGACTTGTTGCCCGCAGTGGAATTGTCGCCCACGACTGGCCGCGAGCCGATCAAGCTGAGCCGGGTGCTGGCGACGATTCCCGTAGAGTTGTCTGTGCCGGCCCCAATCGTGGAGCCGCCGCTCTGGTCGCCGATTCGCGTGTCGCTGCTTGTCGCCTGGAGTTGTCTTGTCCTGGCCGCCCTGGCGGCGGGAGTGACGCTGCATCACATCATTGCGCTGAGCGAACGGCGGGGAGCGTTTGTGGCCGCGGTGACGCACGAACTGCGGACGCCGCTCACCACATTTCGAATGTATGCCGAGATGCTCGCCGGTGGAATGGTGCCCGATCCAGCGCGACAGCGCGAGTACTTGCAGACGCTGCGGGTGGAGGCCGATCGCCTGACTCATTTGGTCGACAATGTACTGCAGTATGCCCGGCTGGAACGCGGGCGGCCTGGACAGCGGCGGGAGCGGGTGTCACTCGCGGATCTCGTCGAGCATTGCCGCTCGCGGTTGGCCGAACGCGCCGCGCAGGCGGGCATGGAACTAGTGGTAGAACTCGATCCGGCCGATCGCGACGCGGCGCTCGCGACCGACCTGGCCGCGATCGAGCAGATCCTGTTCAACCTGGTCGACAATGCCTGCAAGTATGCCGCCGTTGCAGACGACAAGAGAATGCATTTGCATGTCATTGTCATTTCCGGCCGCGTGCAGATCGCGCTTCGTGACCATGGTCCGGGGATCTCCGCGACGGGGCGAGCGCGATTGTTCCAGCCCTTTTCGAAGTCGGTCCACGAGGCGGCCTGCACGGCCCCGGGCGTGGGACTGGGGCTTGCGCTGTGCCGACGACTGGCTCATGACTTGGGCGGTACGCTGGTGCTCGAGTCGCCAGCCGATGGCGGAGCTGCGTTTGTGTTGAGCTTGCCGCAGATTACGGTCTGACTATGCGGATGTCGTGGGCCGCGGCCGGCCGGTGACCGGATAGAGCGGGTCATTGAATCCCTTGCCGGTATGTTCCCCCGGCGGGTTGAGCCGATCGACAAACGCTTCGTCCTCCGCCGAGATGGAGACGGAGAGTGCGGCCAGGTTGTCCTCGAACTGTTCGAGCGTGCGCGGACCGAGAATCACCGAAGTAACAACCGGATTGGCCAGGCACCAGGCGAGGGCGAACTGCGAGGGCACCACACCTTTCGACCCGCAATGCGCGGCGAGCTCTTGCGAGAGCGCCAGGCTTTCGTCACGGAGTTCGGCCTCGCGCATCCTCTGGTCGTTGCGGGCGGCGCGGCTCCCTTCGGGGAACGCTTGCCCAGGTGCATACTTGCCCGTGAGTATTCCGCGGGCCAGTGGGCTATACGTCACCACGCCCAGGCCGTGCGCCTGGCACAGTGGAAGCAATTCGACTTCGATGTCGCGATTCGCCAGATTGTAAAGCGGTTGGACGGCAGCCAGAGGAGCAAGCCTTTGCAGGTCGCCTTTCCACAGCGCTTCGCAGACCCGCCAAGCGCGAAAGTTCGAGCAGGCGGGATAGAGAATTTTGCCGTGATGCACGGCGTCGTCGAGGAATCGCAAGGTCTCGTCGATCGGCGTGCCATAATCGGGAGCGTGCACGTAGTAGAGATCGACATGGTCGGTGGCGAGCCTCGACAAGCTGGCGTCGAGCGCCTGCCGCAGGTGTAAGCGACTCGCGCCCCAGTCATTGGGGCCGGGGCCCATCTTGTGTCGCCCCTTGGTCGCCAGGACAACACTCTCGCGCCGCTCCGCAATCGCTCGCCCGACGATGCGCTCCGACTCGCCCGTCGAATACATGTCGGCCGTGTCGATGAAGTTGAGGCCTGCATCGATGGCGGCGTGAATTATGCGGCGCGAGTCGGCTTCGCTTGTCGGTCCGCCGAACATCATCGTCCCTAGACACAAGGACGAGACGCGTACGCCGGTGCGACCCAGTTGTCGGTATTCCATCATGTGCACAACGTCGCGCGGCGCGAGACAGTAGCGAAAGGGCAGGGGAAATGCAAGGTGCAGGACATGCCCGCTAACGAGCTTCGACGCGGTAGAGATTCGCTTCGGTGCGGATATACAGTTCGCGGTCGCCCACGGCATAGGAAGCGAGCGTTCGCTCGTCGAATCCCGTGGTAGCGAGCTTGTCGAACGTGCGGCCGGGGCGGATCACGGTCGTCGGCCCTTCTTCGCTTTGCACGTAGAGCTTGCCGTCGGCGTAGACCAGCGACGAGGAGAAATTGCCCCCGAGCCGTTCCTGCCAATGCTGCTTGCCCGTGGCCGCGTCGACGCACGTCGCGACTCCTTTGTCGGCAACCATGTACAGTTCGTCGCCGACGACCACGAGCGACGGTGTATGCGGCGCGCCCTTTTTGACCGACCACTCGACATGCGTTTCGGTAACGTCGCCGTCCCCCTCGGGGCGAACCGCAATCACTTCGGGCGAGTCGTAGCTGGTGCTGAAAATCACGAGGCCGTGGCTATAGAGCGGTTTGGGTATGACGGAGTAGCCGCCGTGCTGACAGCGCCAAATCTCGCGGCCGGTCTCCGGATCGAGCGCGCTGGTACTGCCGGCGCCGGGGCAGATGACCTGCGATCGGCCGCGCTTGTCGGTGATCAGAGTCGGAGTGCTGAACGCGAACTTCTTAGCCGGGTCAAAAGGGCGGCGGAATCGCCACTTCTCGCGGCCGCTGGCCACGTCGAGCGCAACCACGAACGGATCGCTTCCGCCATCGCAGGTGAAGATCAAATGGTCGCCCGCGATGATCGGCGAGCCGCCGTTGCCGTGCACGGGAGGATATTTGAGGTCGGAGTTGGTCCACTGGATGTTGCCATCGAGATCGAGACAGGCGGTCCCCTGGTGGCCGAAGTGGACGAAGAGTCGCGAGCGATCAACGATCGGTGTCGGGCTGGCATGGCTGTTCTTGCTGTGGATCTTGGGAGAATCCGCTGGCTGCCGAAAGATCTCTCGATCCCACACGATCAATCCGGATGCCGCGTCGAGGGCCAGTGTCCGCAGCGAGAGCTCGCCCTTGTCGGCAGTGGTTGTCTCGACAGCCGTCGTTAGATAAAGCCGTCCTTGATGCAAGACGGGAGACGACCAGCCTTTGCCTGGAATGGGCGTTTTCCAGGCGACATTCGTCGTTGCGTCCCAGGTCGCCGGCAGGGAAGTGGCCGGACTCACGCCGTCTCCCGCAGGTCCGCGGAACTGCGCATAGTCGGCCGCGGCTACAGTCGACAAAGACAGAGTCGACAATGCCAATGTCGCAGCTACGGGTGTGATCCAGAGTCGCATTGCAGGTTCACTCAAGCAGGAGTACAAGATCGGAAGAGTTCAAGGAGCCAGTGGATCAAAGTCGACGCCATGTTGCTCGTAACGATCGGCCAGGCCGCTGAGTTCCTTTTGGGCACGTACCGACGGTTCCACGAAATGCAACTGGCGGGGCGCGACCAATCCCGAGAGGTCTTTGATGTCGGCCGCGGCGAGCAACCCGAAACAAAACAGCTCCGGCGACTTGTCGACCTGGCCTCCCTGCTCGATGACTTCGCGGAGAGTGCCCAGCGAACCATGCATCCGGACGCTGTCGATCGATTTCTCGTCGCAGGCCGCCGCGGCCAAAGCCATGAGGCTGGTGCGCGGACCGTGAGCCTCGATGCGAACCTCGCGGAATTTGCGGGTTTCCTTGAGCCAGCGGGTGATCTGCATCAGTTGCCGCGCTTGAACGCCTAGCGGCCGCTCGCCGACGCTGGAGACGAGCAATCCGAAGAGAAAGTCGCGACTGGCGATTTTCGATTCACCCAGATAGAAGGGATCGATGGCGAGTACTGCGTGACCCTGCGCTAGGTGTGCGGCCACGTTCTCGGCCAGCTCGGCGCGTCCGACATCGCCGAGCACCACCGTAATGCTTTGGGCGTTGTCGCCCGGCACTAACTCGACGCCAGGAACCGTCCACGTATCGTCGATGCGCAGCCGCCAGAAAGACGTGAGTACGCGGCCCGCTTGCTCATGCCGCTGCGCCTGGGCGGTCAACTTGCCGGGATTCTGGGAAAACCGCAGCGTGGCCGCGACCTGCTCGCGGCTCGCCTCGGACTCTGGCGGAAGCTTGTCGGCCAACTGCAGTGCCAGCTTCTGGAAATCGAGATTGTTTTCCGGCAACTCGACGGCCAGTTGCTCGGCCGACTTGAGTTCCGCGGTCGAATCGATTTCATCGCGGAGATATTCTTTCGCCTCGGCGAACCAGTGCTGGCCAATCGTGCGATAGAGAGCCTCGCGATTGTCACGCTCGAAGTTGTGCGTGCCTGGATCGTAGTTGATGTGGTCGTGCAAATGGTCCGCCTTGCCGAGCAATTGGTAGACCGGCCTGGCCGCCTCAAGCAGCGGCGGCAAGGCATGCGGTGCGGCAAAGCAGCAGTTGTCCTTCTCGTTGAAGGTGAGCAACGCCACCCGCGGTGCGAGCATCGCCGTCAGGTGGGCATAGTCGGCCGTGCTGGCCAGATCGACGGGGGTCTGCTCCGAATCGCCGAGGTCCGAATGGTGGTGGATTCGCGTCAGATAGCTCGAGTAACCAGCGACCGGATTGGCCAGCGTCACGCGGGGATCGAGGGCACTCACGAAAATCGTCTGCCAGCCGCCGCCGGAAAGTCCTGCGACGCCGACCCGCGACGGATCAGCATGTTCGTGTTCGAGGAGGATGTCGAGGCCGCGCCGCATGGCCAGGAAGAACGGCGCGACGCCGCTCGTGCCGGTGAGGTCGAGCTGATTGAGTTTGTAGTGGGCAAAGCCGGCGCCGCGAAGCTGCCCCATGCCAAACCATTCGAGGTTCAGCGAAATGATGCCCCGCTTGGCCAGATTGATGCAGCGTAGTTGCTTGTAGTCGGCGGCCTTTCCCGCACCGTCGTGGCCATTGACGTTGAGAAAGACGGGTGCGGGACCTGTCAGCTCCGTCGGTTCGTAGAGGAGCGCGGGAACCCACAGGCCGGGCACCGCTTCAAAACGCAGCTTGCGAATTCGATAGCCTCCGCCGCCGTCGATTGTCTCGAGCCACTCGACTTTTCCCTGATAGTCTCGCCAGCGTGCAGCCTCGCCGCGGAAGACTACCTGGTCGAGCGTGCGCTCGCGAACTGCTTGGATGTAGCGTGTCCAAGCTTCGGGTGAGGCACGTTCAGG
>JALORD010000596.1 GCA_025459145.1 Pirellulaceae bacterium
GCGGGCGCGGGGCAATGAGCCTGGAGACCATTCGCCAGCACCAACGTGAACCCATCAGCAACTGATTCGTTAGTCCAGGCTCGCATGAATCTAGGGTCAGGTCTTGATATCTAATATCAAGACCTCACCCTGTTGTTTCGCGAGGGCCGGCCCTACGGATCGTCGCTCGCGACCTCCGCGTCGGGCAGGGCGAGTTGGATCTTCGCGATTCCGTCGGCCGAAATGCGCGTGCCGCGGAGGTCGAGGTGACGGAGTTTGCTCAAGCCGGAAAGGTGCGGCAGGCAGGCGTCGGTCACCTGCGTGCCGTCGAGCACGAGCGTCTCGAGGTCAGTGAGCTCGCCCAGCCGGCGCAGCCCCGCGTCGGTCACGGCCGTGCCCGCCAACGAGAGCCCTGCAAGTTGCCGGAAGGCGACCACGTAAGGCATCCAATCGTCGGCGAACTGCGGGTGGTTGCCCGCGTCGACCAGCACGACGGGCTGGCCCGGTTCGTTGCGGCGGAAGTGGATCAGCACTCCGCCGCGGCGCCGCAATTCGGCCAGCGCCGCGGCTTCGCTAAGTGCGGGCCCGCCGGTCCGCCGCACGACCGCCGGCTTGACCTCCGAGCCGTCGGGGAGCGCGAGCGGCGGGGCCTCTGCGACGTCGGCCGCGAGGTCCAATCGGGCGGTCTGTCCCTTCTCGATCTTCGCCGCGTAATGGGCGAAGGTCGCTCCGCGGGCCATCGCCAGCGCGAACGGGCCACTGCCCAAACCGTCGACTTCGATCCGGTACGAACCGTCGGGCAGAGCGAGGCACCAGAACAGGTCGTCGCGGCCTTTGGGATGCACGAAGAGTTGGCTGCCGGGGATCTCGCCGGCGATCTTTCCTCCCACCAGTCCGAGGTGATCGCCGCAGGTGCTGGTCACGCGGAGGCCGATCGGGCACAGTCCGAGGATGTGGGTCATCGGCCGCGGTAGCTCGCGGTGTGGGGGCGGCTCGTCGCCCGGCTCGCCGACCTCGACGGCCGCCTCGCCGCTGTTGCCCCCGGCCGTGGGGCACTTCCTCCAGCGGCGATTCCAATACACCGCGCCGCCGTGCGAAGGAAATCCGCCGCGGCTGCCGGTGTCGAATTGCTTCGTGTCGGGTTCCACGCCGCAGGCCGCGCCGATGGCGTACCACCAGCCGTAGAACCAGCGGAAGTCCTTCATGGTGAACACGGCGGGCTGTTGCTTTGGCCAAGTGTCGAGGATCAGCGTGGCATCCTCGATCATCGGCTCGCCGTCAGGCCAGATGGCGACGGCGTAGTGCTCGCCTGCCAGCAGCTTCGAGCCGTTGGAGAACCCCCGCCACAAGGGCGCGTAGTGCAGGCCCACCATGCTCCGTGGATCGCGATCGAGGAACCGCAGGTCATTGAGAAAATCGATCGTCCGCTTCGAGCAGCCGGCGCAATTCCACTCCTTCTCGCCGAAGTAGATGTTGTTCCAGCCTCCCCATTCCATATCGCCGACGGCCGGCGGCGACACGGGATACCGGGTCACGCCGGAGTCCCCGGAACTCAGCTTCGCGTAGTCGGCGTCGATGGCCTGCCGCACCTCGGCGCGGTGCGACGGTGTTTCCTTCAGGTACCGCTGGATGGCCGCATCGACCCGCAACGGGGCCGACTTACGCTCCAAGGGCGTGATACGGAGGCACTCGAACTCCACCCGCTCCGTCGCGTCCCAGTCGGTCCCAAGGACCCTGCGAGTGGCGTCGAGACGCGACTGCGGCCCGAGCATCCGGGCTTCGATGCGGTACGTCCCCGGCACAAAAGGGGCGAAGGGGACGAATACCTTGTCGTCGGGCAGGGCGATCTGGAGCCGCAACGGCCGCAAGTTGGCCACACTGGGAAAGTAGAACGTCGTTTCGAAGGCCGCCACGCTGTCGCCTACCTCTCGGACCCACCTGCTCAGCGGGGCGCCCTGCTCGTTGACCGTGTTCTCCCATTCGTCCACAGCCAGCGTGAGCGTCACCCGCTCGCCGTTGGAGTACGCCTCCTTGTCCGCCGTGAGCGCAGGGATGAAAAACCGCTGCCCGGCGTCCATGGGCGGAGTCGCCGGCGGTTGCCCGGCGCCGTCGGCCGGCGGGGGCGTCTGGCCTGAAGCGTCGCCCGGTGTACCCGCGGGCTGCAGCTTGAACTCCCAATCGACGCCGAAGAATGCCTGATCGTAGAACGGGTCGCGGGGACTGCCGATCTTCCCGTTGCGGAACGCCACGCCGATCGAACCGGCGCCGGCTTCCTCGTTCACACGACCGCGGAGCGTCCCCTCCGTGGCCAGTGTCTTCAGCTTGAGGCTCCGCTCGACCATGCGGAGTACGCTCTCGTGGAGAGGAGCGAAGTGCTCGCCCACCGGCGGCCGGCCTTCCTTGGCGATGCCGGCCGCCTGCTCGCTCGTGGGGCAAACGCCATCGTACTCCCAGCGGTCGGTGACGACTGTGCCGGTGATCCGTCTGTCCGCGTCGATCTTTCCCTGGAACGTCCCTTTGGTTCGCAGGCGAAGCCACTCGGTCCACAGCCCTGTGCCCGAGGGCATCCAATCGCGCAGGTTGTTCCACGTTTCGGCGGAGAACGAGCCGGAGACGGCACCGGCCTTCAGATCGAGGCGGAACTCGATCTGTCCACCGCGGTTCTGGGCGGTGATCGACAGGCTTTCGGCGGCGTGACCTGCGGGGCCCCGTGCCGCGAGCAAGCAGGCGAAGGAAAGCCCGATGAGCCGCACCCACGCCCGTATCATGTCGCCCTCCGCGCCGATCGCCACGATTCCCCCAATCCCCCCACAGACGTTAGCCATTTCCGCCGCCCGGGTCAACGCCACTTCGCCCTATGCCTGTCGGACGCTCCATCCCCCTTGACTCACCACACCTCCCTGTTTAGCCTCAGTCCTGTGGCAGAAAAGCAATTTCCTATCAGTTATCAGTTCAGTCAGTTATCAGTCAGTCAAAGATGTCGAGTTGCTGCTGCAGGCCGTGTACCAGAACCGGAATGGGTGAGACGCGAAGCGCTGACCCACTGTCGCTTGATACGACCGTACCGCTGTGGCTGCGGAAACGGGCCGCCTCGGCGCTGCGGCTGG
>JALORD010000597.1 GCA_025459145.1 Pirellulaceae bacterium
ATCGCCGAAATAGAGCGTTTCGATCTTCTCGCCCTTTTTGACGAGCCCCTCTCCCTTGATCACCTGGGAGACTTCGAACGTGGCTTTGGCCAGCTCTTCCCCCGGCTCGTCGGAGGGAGGAGGAATCTTGACCAACTTGGCGATCACAGCGACGTCCATCGAGTTGATTTCCTCGGTGAACGTTTGCGCCACCGCCGAGCAGAACGGGCAAGCCGCAGCGGGCAGCACCGGACCCACAACCATCGCCGCAGCGGCCAATCCCGCGATCGCGCCCCAGAGGCCCGCACGCCGGTTTGATCGGGTCATTTCGCAACTCCCTGCTGGACGGTATTCGGGGCCGGGCTCTTGCCGCGCAAGCTTAAGCCGCGGTAACAGGCCGGATCGCACTAACTGCGCGGTTTCGCCGGCTCGACAGGTCATTTTATGCCATTGCCGCCAGGCGTGCTACTCTCATCGGCGCTGGATGACGGGTAGGAAGATACTGCTTGTGCGACTTATGCCAGGCGAATTGCGGGCACTGCGCCCTGGTTGGCGTGCCTCTTTCCCCGCGCAAATCATTGCGGTACCGATACTTGCGCTCTCGTCGCTGGCCCCGAGTCCTGGCGTGCGTACGATTGCTGACGCCCGCTACAACCGGCAAAATCCGTAGCTGCGGAAGCGCTTGGCTGTCGTGCACCCCGACAATCCGAGCGTCGTGCGGGCGAATAAGTCCTTGGCGGCTGGTCGCCGGCTCTGCGGTACTGGTTGGCGCCACCCGCGGGCGACGTTCGCCACACGTGTCTTTCGACGAGGTTCTCGATGAATTCACTGGTCCTTTCGGCCTTGCTAATTCTGGGAGCGGGTCCGCAGACGGCTGCGAGCATTAATTTGCCGGAAGGGACGCTCCTCTTTCTGACGAACGCCAGCAGCGTCGTCGAGCGGTCGACCGGCGGCGAAATTGGGCACGTCGCCCTGGCGTTTGCCGAGGAGGGGCAGACCTATATCTACGAGGCGACGCCGGCCAAGGTCCGCCGCGTGTCGCAGGACGAGTATTTTGCGGAGCTGGCCCGGATCAATCGCCGCCGCGATGCCGACGAGCAAGTCGAAGCTCGCGCAATGCGGCCGAAGCGGGCCTACACCGACGCCGAGCTCGCCGCGATGCGGTCATTCCTAAGCGAGCAGATCGGCCGGCGGTATTCGGTCAAAAACTATGTGAAGGGCAAGCCGGGGGACGGCATCCACTGCGCGGAACTCGCCAGCACGACGCTCAACGAGTCAGGCCGCTACGAGTTCGATCGCCGCTATCGGATTCACCCGCACGCGCTCTATCTGGCCGTGCAGCCGACGCACCTCCCGCCCCAGTCGTTGACGCTTCCCGCCGCCGCCAGCGAAACCTGGTGCGTCCGCAGCCAACGCCGCTGCGCCGAGTGGTTCACCTGGTGCGGCTGGAGCTGCCGCGAAGCGTGGTCGTTCTGCTGGTAAGCGCGGACGGCGATCGCTCGATGCCCTGCTTCGACGCTCGCGCGCCTTGGCTGGCTCGTCCGGCTCGTCCCAGCAATGGCCGGCGTTGCTGCTGGCAATCGGCCCGTCGGCCGGTTAGAAACGCGGTGCAATCGCCCGTTCACCGCTTTCGGAGAGCTGCCCCGATGATCCACTCTGCTGTTTGCCTGCTGCTCGCGATTTCTGGACAAGTCGCCTCCGCCCAGGTCAACCTTCCCGCGGCCAAGCCCGTTCCGCGGATGCAGGTGATTCCACTCCCCGGCGGGCAGGCGAGCATCGAGCGCGACGGCCAGGAGATCAGCCGGTATCACTTTGGTCCCGAGCTGCGGCGGCCGTTTTTGTTTCCGCTCGTCGGCCCGAGCGGTAAGTCGCTGACCCGCATGGGGCATCCCCGCGACGCGAACGGCCACAGCCATCACAACAGCGTCTGGGTCACGCATCATGACGTCGGCGGCGTCGCCTTCTGGAACGACGCGCCGAGCAGCAAAGGTCGCATCGTCCACCGCCGCGTGACGCGGTACGAAGACGCCGACGAGGAGGCGTTGATCGACGTGGTCAGCGCGTGGCAGGACGACACCGGCCGCGTTCTACTCGAAGAATCGCGGGCCATGCGGTTCATTCCACAGGAGGGCGGCCAGTGGCTGCTCGTGCTCGACCTGTCGTTCGCCGCGCCGAAAGAGCCGGTGACGCTCGGCAAAACGAACTTTGGGATGATCGGCGTCCGAATGGCCAAGACGATCGGTGTGCACGACGGCGGGGGAATGATCCGCAACAGCGCCGGCGGCGTGAACGAAGCGGGAGTCCACGAAAAGCCGGCCCGCTGGTGCGACTACTCGGGCCCGATCACCAAGGACGCCCGCGAGGGAATCACGCTGTTCGACCACCCGGCCAACCCCAAGCACCCGACGGTCTTCCACGTCCGCGACGACGGCTGGATGGGTGCAGCACTCACGTTCGCCGAGCCCCGTACGATTGAACCGGGCAAACCCCTCAAACTCCGCTACGGCCTCTGGATCCACGCCGGCGTGCCGACAGCGGAGGCGATCGAGGAGGAGTTTGCGGCGTTTGGGCGGATTCGGGATGTGGCGGCGGCCGTGAAGTAACGTCAGACGCCGCTTTCCGTACGGCTGGGTGGCTGTGGGTCGCGCTAGCGAACCACGGCTGATGGACGTTCTGTTGTGACGAGACCCACGAGGCCCAAACCGTCGTGACTCACTCCAGTTCGACGTCGAGCCGCTCGGGAGAAAATGGATCAATTGGAATGAGGGACGAGCTGCTTGCGTCGTGCCTCGCGCTCGAAAAATGCCAGTCCGCCGCTTGGTCGACCAACTACTTGCGTACGGGATTCCGGTGAATGCAGTCGATGGCGGCCGAGAGTGTGCGCGGCGTGGTAATGGTCGTAGCCGCCCCAGCCCCTCACCCCTGCTTGGCCGCTACTTGGACCGGGAGCTGCAGGGTCTCTTTGGGCGACGATTCCCAGGGCCGGCCGTATGCGAATTCCAGGACCGTGTTCCCTTCGCCGGTCGCTTCGAAAACGAAAACCTCGTGGGCCGCGGCGCCGATGCCTGCGCCCGGATGCACCGACTGGTTGGCCAGCCGCAC
>JALORD010000598.1 GCA_025459145.1 Pirellulaceae bacterium
TCGAGATCGTCGTCGGTCCAGACGACCGAATCGTCGTCCGCACCGATGCCAAACTTGGCGTCGAGCAGCGGATGGTGATAGGCGATCCGCGGCTCGAGGGCTTTGGTAGTCGGCCGGCAGAAGCGGCCGGAGTGGGTCAGTTGCAGGCCGACGACCAGATCGTCGGTCGTGCCAAAGGCTTCGCGGTGAGCGGCGAGGCACTCGTTCAGGAGCGCCGCGAGACCGGCCTTGTTGGAGGCAATCGCCATCGTCTGATTCGGATTGGCCCGGCCATCGGGCTGCACGGCGGCCGCTTCGCCTCCCCAGATCAGCTTCGCGCCGCTCAGGCCAAAGTTGTGCCAGCGGCGGAGCGTCAACTCGGTCGGCGAGCCATCGCGGTTCGCGTCCCAGCCTTCCATCGGATGAATGCACCAACGATTGCCGCACTGGAGGCTGCCGAGCGCAATCGGCTGAGCCAGCGGCGAACCGGCAGCGGCCGACTGCACTTCGTCGTCGACGGGCAATTCGAGCCCCAGCTCCGCGAGCCGAGCCCGCAACGCAGCGGGCGACTTGAGCTGGGCAACTTTCGGATATTCGGACATGAGGGGGGAGAGCGGCTGGGGGATTCAATAGTCACGAGACAAGCTTCGAGCCCATGCGATTCTAGTAAATCGCAGCACGCCAAGGATGGCCCGAATCGTCCCTGCGGCTCGAATTGAATTCACCGTGTGCGGCCCGCGGACGCCGGTTGTTACACATTTTCGCATGGCACCCGGCGGGGCTGCTCGCCAGAATGCGAGGCATGGAAAAGGCCGTCGACCGCCGCCGCTATCAGTTCAGCCTGTGGACGATTCTCGTTGTGACCACGGTCGTCGCCGTCACGCTCGGCGCATTCCTGCAATTGCCTCGCTGGCTGATCGGGTACGCACTCTTCGCCCTGTTCCTGGTCTTCCCGCTGTTCGTAGCCTCGCTCGTGCGGCAGGGGCTCGTCTGGTTCGGGCTGCTTGCCGACCTGTGGACGGCGGACGAGCCGTATGGCCGGTCGGTCGCCGGACTAGCGCGCGATTGTCTCCGCGGTCTGGGCCTCGCGCGGGCCAAAGGGGCGAAGAGTCCGTCGCTTCGCGATAGCCTGTTGATCGCGGCGATCTACTCGCTCACCCTCGTCGGCCTGTGGCCGGCGCTGCGCGAGATTGGCCTGCAGATCTCGATGTCGACGTTTCATTCCGGAGGCTGGACGCTGACCTCGGCCTGGCAAAGCTTCGCCGAGGCGGTGGCGAGCGGAGGCTACTGGCTGCGGCTGATCAAGTGGGAAAGCTGGTCGCTCGGCCGGTGGTGGCTCTTGTTTGGGTTGCTAACGCTACTGATGCTCGCGCTCGCGCAACTCGTTTCACGGCTACTGTCGCGGCCCGGCTGGCGCTTGCCGGTCGCGGAGACACTCGCGCGGTGGCTGGCCTTTGCGCCGTGGCTGGTCGCACTCGAGATGGCCTTCTTGATCGGCGTCTGGATCCGCTCGCCCAATACGGTTCCCGAACCGAGCACGGGCTTTGTCGTCGGCATTTTCAACTGGGGCCTCTGGCACTGGGACGCCTGGCTCGATCACGGCTGGCTCGTCCGCGGCGCCGTGCCGACGATCATCGTAGCCAGCGTCTTCTTCGTCGAGGTCACCCGCTGGCCGTGGTGGCTAGCGCTCGTCGCGGCAATCCTCCTCATCCCGGTCACGCTCTTGCTCTCGATCGCGACGACGGTGGCGTATCAAAACGGTTTTCCGTGGTGAGAAGGCGATGCGGATTGGCGCAACGCGGCGTGCGTCTCGCGCGGCGAAACCGCGGCATCCGCTCGAGCAACCGTGTACAATCAGGGGCTCTCCCCGGAGCCTCTGGAAGATGATGAATTGTCGCTGGATCTTGGTGGTGGGTTGGTCGCTTTGGTCGGCGAGTCTGGCGGCAGCCGCCGAGCCGACAAACGACGTCGACGCCGCCCTGGCGCGGCAATTTCGCGACGAAGTGGCCCCATTCCTGCAGAAGAACTGCCTCGCCTGCCACGGGTCGGAAAGGCAGGAGGCCAAGCTGGACCTCGCGCCGTTCGATTCAGTCGCCAAAGTCACCGCCGGGCACCAGATTTGGGAGATTGTCCTCGAGCGGCTGGAGGCGGGGGAAATGCCTCCCGAGGATGCCCGTCCGCAGCCGACGGCCGACGAGCGGAAGGCGGTTACCGCCTGGATTCGAGCGGTGCGGAAACGCGAGGCGGACCGCAATGCGGGCGATCCGGGCGTCGTGCTCGCCCGCCGGTTGAGCAACGCGGAATACAACTACACGCTTCGCGATCTTTTGGGGGTCGATCTGCGGCCGACGCGCGAGTTTCCGGTCGATCCGGCGAACGAAGCGGGCTTCGACAACTCCGGCGAGTCGCTCGCCATGTCGCCGGCTTTGCTCAACAAGTACGTGGCCGCGGCCCGCGAAGTGGCCGATCACCTCGTACTGAAGCCCGAGGGTTTCGACTTCGCCCCGCACCCGGTCGCAACCGATACGGATCGCGACAAGTACTGCGTGAAGCGGATCGTCGATTTCTACCTGCGGCAGCCGACCGATCTGGCCGCGTACTTTGCGGCCGCCTGGCGGTATCAGCATCGGGCGGCGCTCGGGCAGCCCAAGGCGACGCTGGAAGCGGTTGCGGCCGAGGCCCGCGTGAGCCCCAAGTACCTGGCGACCGTTTGGACGGCCTTGACCGGCGACGCGTTCGATGTCGGCCCGATGGCCAAGCTCCAGGCCATGTGGAGCGAGCTGCCGACGCCTGCCGCCGACGCGCCGCCGCGCGACGCCGCGGATCGCGCCGCAGCCGGCTGCCGGACGATGCGCGACTATGTGCTCAAGCTGCGCCGGAAGCTCGAGCCGCAAATCGACGGCCTCCAGGTCCGCGGAATCCACGACGGGGCGCAGTGCTTCGTCCTCTGGAAGAACGGCCAATACGCCAAGTACCGCAGGAGCTACGATCCGGCGAAATTGCAGGTCGAGGGCGAGCCGCTGGGGAAGCGCGAGGCAGACGCCGATCTGGCGATTCCCGCCGACCAGGACGAGCGACGATTGCACGAGGCGACGTGTTTCCCGACGCGTTCTACGTCTCCGAGCGGGGGCGCGACTACGTCGGCAAACCGCGCGAGCAGCAGGAGAAGGGACGCCTCCTCAGCGCCGGCTTTCATAGCATGATGGGCTACTATCGCGACGACCGGCCGCTCTATGACATGATTCTCAGCAAAGACGAGCAGCGCGAGATCGACCGCCTGTGGCAGGAGCTCGACTTCATCGCCTCGGCCCCGCACCGGCAGTATCAGGGCTTCGTCTGGTTCGAGCGGACCGACTCGCGGTGGATGCGCGACGCCGAGTTCGACTTCGCCCGGGCGGAAGACAAGGACGTGACGTCGGAAGCCAAGGTCACGCGCCTGGCGCAGGTCTATCGCGACAAGGCGATCGATGCCGGGGCCCGCGGCCAGTCGCTCCAGGCGATCGACGACTTTTTCGAGACGATCAATGCCCAGATTCGCTGGGTCGAGTCGGCCCGCCTGGCGGCCGAGCCGAGCCATCTGGCCGAGATGCTGAAGTTTGCCGAGCGGGCGTATCGGCGGCCGCTCACCGA
>JALORD010000005.1 GCA_025459145.1 Pirellulaceae bacterium
GGCGCTGCCGGTCTGCAATCCGCCGTAAATTTTAATTCGCCCGCCGTCGACCGGATTATTCCCGGTATCCGTCCGGCAGTTCCGCGCCGCGGCTCCCTGGAAACCAACCGCCCCCGGACGTAGAACGGAACATGGCGGTTTACAGCTCCCGCACCCTGAGGATACCAGCTCGCAGTGACCGCACTCCTGAAGATCGATCATCCGCACGCGGCAGCCGACTTTGCCCGCGACGATGCCCGGGCCCATTGGCACGATCAGGCCCTTTGGTTCATTCGCACCAAGCGCGACCGGCTGGCGCATGGCTTGGCCGAATGGGAAACGCTCCGCGAAAAGGCCGCGGCGATCAAAGCCCACACGATCAGCAACCTGGCCAGCTATCTCGAGCAGTTCGAGCGCGAGGCAACCCGCCGCGGGGCCGTCGTCCACTGGGCCGCGAATGCCGCCGAGCACAATCAGATTGTACTCGAGTTGCTCCAGAAGCATCGCGTGCAAAAGGTCGCCAAGAGCAAATCGATGCTCACCGAGGAGTGCCACCTCAACCCGTTCCTGGAGCGGCATGGGATCGAAGTGGTCGATACCGATCTGGGTGAATGGATCGTGCAGCTGCGCGGCGAAACACCTAGCCACATTGTCTTACCTGCGATTCACATTAAGAAGGAAGAAGTGGGGGAACTGTTCCATGCGAAGCTCGGCACCGACGCCGGGGCGACCGAGCCGACTTATCTGGCCGAAGCGGCCCGCGAGCGGCTGCGAGAAGTGTTCTTAAGCTGCCAGGCGGGGATCACCGGCGTGAACTTCGCCGTGGCCGAGACGGGGGGCTTCGTTGTCTGCACGAACGAGGGGAACGCCGACCTCGGGACCGCGCTGCCGAAATTGCACATCGCCTGCCTGGGAATCGAAAAGCTGATTCCACGGGCCCGCGATCTGGGCGTCTTTCTGCGGCTGCTCGGCCGTTCGGCGACGGGACAGCCGATCACGGCCTACAGTTCACATTTTCACGGCCCGCGGCCGGCGGGTGAACTGCACATCGTCCTGGTCGACAACGGCCGAAGCGAGATTCTCGGGAGCGACGACTACCGCCGCTCGCTTTCGTGCATTCGCTGCGGGGCCTGCATGAATACCTGCCCCGTCTATCGGCGGAGCGGCGGACATAGCTACGGCGCGACAGTCCCCGGCCCGATCGGCTCAATCCTGAACCCAGTTCGCGACGGGAAGCAGTATGCGACTCTGCCGTATGCCTGCAGCCTGTGTGCGTCCTGCACCGACGTCTGCCCGGTAAAGATCAACCTGCATGAGCAGTTGCTCACCTTGCGGCGCGATATCGCGAGCGCCAGGCATCTGAGCCTGAGCAAGCGGCTGGCAATGCGGGGCGTGTCGCAGGTTTTTCGGAGGCCCTGGTTATACGCCCTCGCCGGCAAGGTGGGCCGCTTTTCACTCCGCTGGCTGCCGCGGTTTTTCGTCTACGGTCCGTGGAATCCCTGGGGCAAGGCACGTGATCTGCCGCCGGCGCCAAAGCGGAGCTTTCGCGACGAGATGCGGCGGCGAATCGCCAGCCAGCCGCCGGCAGGTGGAGACCATACACCATGAGTTCCAAGACCGACATCCTGAGCCGCATCCGCCGGAATCAGCCCACGCCCTTGCCGCTGCCGGACCTGGACGCTGCCTGGACCGAGTATGCCGATCGTGAGACGCAATTCCTCGAAGTCCTGACGATGGTCGGCGGCGCGGGGCTCGTGGTGGCCGATCAGCACGAACTCACCGAGCGAGTCGCTGCGATTCCGGTGGTCCGTGCGGCCCAGAAGGTCGTCTGTCCGATCGCGGCCTTGCAGGCCAGCATTCCCGCGGGGTCGCTCGTGGAACTGGAGGCGATCGACAATCCGCACCAACTCTCAGACATCGACGTCGCGATCCTGCCGGGAGAGTTCGCCGTCGCCGAGAATGCGGCGGTCTGGGTGTCGGACGCCGCCGTGCGCCACCGGGCGATTTACTTCATCGCCCAGCATCTAGTCCTGGTTGTTCCGCGGCAGCAGATGATCGACCACCTGCACCAGGCGTATGACCGACTGTCATTCGCTGGAGCGGGCTACGGACTGTTCATCTCCGGCCCTTCGAAGACCGCCGACATCGAGCAATCGCTCGTCATCGGCGCCCACGGGCCGCGGTCACTGACAGTCCTGCTCGTCGGCAACAAGTAGGACGGGCCTCCTGGCCCGTCCAGAATTCGCCGACCTCGAATAGCCGCCTACTGCAGCTCTTTCAGCCGCAGGTTGCGATACTCAACGTGCGCCCCGTGGCCACAGAAGGTGATGAACCCTTTGTCGCGTTTGAGGCCGGGGTGCTCGCGGCCGTCGAGCGTCTTGGGTTTCGAAGCTTCGGCGACGTCGGCGTCGACAATGGTGGTGCCATTCAGGATCACCTTGACGTGCGACCCCTTCACGATGATTTCTTCCTCGTTCCACTCGCCGACTGGCTTCTGATGGCCGGGCTTCGCTGCAACTATTCCGTAGACCGAACCGTGCCGCTGCCAATCTTTGATCCCCTTGTAACGGTCGTCCCCGTCGTCGAGCACCTGAATCTCCATGCCGACGAAGGCCGGGTCCCCCTGCATCGGAGCGCGTATGCCGATCCCGTTGTTGGCCCCGGGGGTGAGCTTGAATTCGAATTTCAGGTGGAAGTCGGCGTACTCCTTTTCGGTGTAGAGATTGCCGCCACCCTTTTCCTTGCAGACGATCGCTCCGTCGACCACTTCATAGCCGCTCTTGTCCCCTTGCCAGCCGGCGAGCGTCTGGCCGTCGAACAGCGAGACGAAGCCCTCCTCGTCGGCGGCGATTACCGACGCAGAAAGAAGACAAGGTAGGAGAAGAGCCAAAAAAGAAAGCGATCGGAGCATGGGAAGCACAAACCTGCAGGAGGGAAGAAGGGGAGGGAGGTCGCCGAGCGAACCGCGCCATATTCTAACAAGCTCCCTAGCATCCGATCAACAATCCGAAAGGTGCCGGCGGGCCCCGCAAGAATTGCCGCCGCAGAATTGATTTCGCGCCTGTCAAGAGGCAATCCGCGCGCTTCTTTCGCCAATCAGAAACTGGCTTTGTTGCCTTCCGCGGCGCGGCGTATAATTCACCCGTCGTCACGCTACTCTCGCCCTCTCGTCGGGAACATATCACCGTGCTGTCCGTTCGACCGAAAGTCGCCGAACTCGGATTTCAGCTCTTTGGACGAGCGCTGCACCCCGAGTTGTTCCAGGTTCACAAATCGCGAACCATTTCGCGCGGCGACTACACAGCGCGGCTCGAGATCACGACAGCGGGCCACGTGGTGACGTGGCGCTATCGAGGCCTCACGCTCACCGAAGTTGCCTGCTCTGCCCAGCATCCGCTTCCGGAACGCCGCCGACTACTGTCGTACCGGCTCAAAGGAGAGCGGAGTGATCGGGTCGAGTGCCGCGGCGGCATCGTCTATCAGACGAGCTTTCAGCTGGAAACAGTCGCTCCCGAGCTTTTCTGGACATTGCAGCAGGAGCTGACGAGCGACGGCGAGAAGCAAGGACTCGTTCACGCCTTCGATTCAAGCGGTCGGATGGCCCTCGGCGCGCTCAGCTACATCCACGCCCAGGCTCGCAACCGCAGCCTGCTCGTACAGGCGTTTCACACTTTCCCCGACGACTACGCAATCGTGAAGATCCAGTCGGTATACGAGTTGCCGTAGCGCAGTTTGTCGCGCGAACGCCGTTTTGCCTTCGCGCTGGCTCCCCGGTACACTCAGCAGGCAGTGATTGCTCTCCCGCCTGTCGTTTCCTGCCGTGGAGTCTTCGATGCCGCACCCTGTCACTCCCGTTGCCGTATTGCGCCCGGCCCGCGCGACCTGGGCCCGCACCGCGCTGGTCTTGTTCGTGCTGTCGCTGCTGGCGGCGCCGCCCGCGACGGCAACTCCCCCGCGCATTCTGCCGCTTGGCGAGGTTCCGCCTGATTCCCGACTGGCCGATCCCAAGAATCTTGACGGCTACTTTCCGCTGGAGGTTCCGAAGTCGGCCGAGGCCTGGGAAGCGCGGCGCGAAGCCGTCCGCCGGCAGATTCTCGTGTCGCAGGGGATCTGGCCGCTTCCGACCAAGACTCCTTTGAACGCGGTCATCCACGGCCGGATCGAACAGCCCGACTACACGATCGATAAAGTAATTCTGGAGACGATGCCAGGCTTGTTCCTGGCGGGAAATCTTTATCGACCGAAGAAGCCAGGCTCCGAGAAAATGCCCGGCGTCCTCGTCCCGCACGGACACTGGGATTCAGGCCGGTTCTACGATGCGGGTCCGCAGGCCGTCCGCCGCGAAATCGTGCAGGGGGCCGAACGGTTCGAAGACGGCGGCCGCAGCCCGCTGCAGCCCTTGCCGGTGCAGGTCGCCCGGATGGGATGCGTCGCTTTTCACTACGACATGCTCGGTTACGCCGATAGCACGCAGCTCAGCTTCGACCTCGTGCACCGGTTCGGCAAACAACGGCCCGAACTGAACGCCGCCGAAGGCTGGGGCTTTTTCAGTCCGCGGGCCGAGGCGCATCTGCAATCAGTCATGGGACTGCAAACCTGGAATTCGATTCGAGCCCTCGATTTTCTCCTCTCGCTGCCGGAGATCGACGCCGAGCGGATCGCCGTAACCGGAGCCAGCGGCGGCGGCACGCAGACGTTCATCCTCGGTGCGGTCGATCCCCGCGTGAAGCTCGCCTTTCCCGCCGTGATGGTCTCGACGGCAATGCAAGGCGGCTGCACCTGCGAGAACGCCAGTTGTCTGCGGGTGGACACCGGCAATGTCGAATTCGCCGGGCTTTTCGCCCCACGGCCGCTCGGCATGACTGCCGCCAATGACTGGACGCGGGAGATGGCCACAAAGGGCTTTCCCGAGCTAAAGTCGCTTTACAAGCTGCTCGGCGCCGAAGGCAACGTTGAGCTGTTTCCGTTCATCCACTTCGGACACAACTACAATTACGTCAGCCGGTCGGCATTCTATGGCTTCCTGAACAAGCACTTTCGCCTGGGCCTGGCACAGCCCGTGGTGGAGGAGGACTACCAACGGCTGACCAAGGACCAACTGACTGTCTGGAACGCCGAACGTCCACAGCCGGCGGGAGGCGACGACTTCGAGAAGAAACTGCTTCAGACGTGGCACAACGACTCGCAGACGCAGCTCGCGTCTCTCGCGCCGCGCGATGCCGCCTCGCTCGCCAAGTGGCGCGAGGTGGCCGGCGGTGGAATGGCCGTGGTCGTTGGACGCAGTATTCCTCCAGCCGACGCGATCGAGTTCGAAAAGTCCACCGAGGTCGACGAAGGGGACTACCTGCGAATGGCGGGGCTTGTCCATTACATCCCCGGGCGGGAAGTCCTGCCGATGGCGTTTCTGCATCCGAAGAAGTGGAACAAGAAGGTCGTCATCTGGCTCAGCGAGCAGGGGAAGGCAGGCATTTTCAATGCTGAGGGGCGGCCCACCCCGGCCGTGAGCGAACTGCTCGCCGCGGGAACGAGTGTCGTCGGCGTCGATCTCCTGCTGCAAGGTGAATTCCTGGCGGACGGCGCCGCGCCCGCGCGCAATCGGCCCGTGACGAACAACCAGCGGGAGTTCGCGGGTTACACGTATGGTTATAACCACGCCCTCATCGCGCAGCGGGCACACGACGTTCTGACGACAATCGCCTTTTGCAAACACAACGATCAGGCCCCCGAACAGATCGATCTGGTGGCCCTCGATCGCACTGGGCCGATCGCGGCCCTCGCGCTGTCGCAGGCCTCGGGGACCGTCCGCCGGGCGGCGATTGACACGCACGGCTTTCGGTTTGCCGATGTCCCGCACTATCTCGATGCGGAGTTTCTCCCCGGCGGCGCGAAGTACGGCGATTTGCCCGGATTCCTAGCGCTCGCCGCCCCGACGAAGCTCTGGCTGGCCGGCGAGTCCGACCAGACCGCACCGCTCCTCAAACAGGTGTACGTGGCCGCTGGGGCGGCGGACAGCCTGACCTGCAGCGGCCAGGAAGCGAGCACGGCTGCAGTCGTGGCATGGCTCAAGCAGCCATAAGCTCCGCGTGCCAACGCCTTAGCCAGATGACTGATCGCCCACGACATATGAAGATCCGCGCCCGCTGGGTTGTCCCGGTGGGCCAGCCGCCGATTGCGGATGGCGTCGTCACCATCGCCGACGACCGCGTTGTCGAGGTGGGAAACGGCACGAGCGACGCTGTTGTGCGCGATCTGGGCGATGTCATTTTGTTGCCGGGGCTCGTCAACGCCCATACGCATCTGGAATTCAGTGATCTCCGCCTGCCGCTGGGCGAACCGCGGATGCCGTTTGCTGCTTGGATCGGCCGGGTGGTCGAGCATCGCCGGGCGCAAGCGGCGGCTGCCGACGGGAACGCGAGCTTGCTCGAGAAGCGGCGCGCGGCTGCGATTGCCGCGGGCCTCGCTGAATCATCTGCTGCGGGTGTGGTGGCCGTGGGAGAGATTGCCACTGCTGAGTGGCCCACGGAACTCGATCCAGAGGGACCGTCCGCCGTGGGCGGCGTCATCTTTCGCGAGCTGCTGGGTCTCGCGGGCGATCGGCAGGCAGCAATTGCCGCGACGGCCGAACAGCACTTGGCCGGTTCGCCGCCGCCAGGTTGGCAACATGGTCTTAGCCCGCATGCACCGTACACGGTTCGGCCGGATCTCGTCGCGCGGTCCTGTCAGCTTTCGGTTGTTACGCACGCGCCAATCGCCATGCACTTGGCCGAGTCGCTCGCGGAACTCGAACTGCTGGCGTCGCACTCTGGGGAACTTGTTGAACTACTCCGCAGCCTCGATGCCTGGCATCCGGCGGCGATTCCCCGTGGTATTGAGCCGGCCGATTACCTGAGTATGCTCGCGCAGGCCCATCGGGCACTCGTGATTCACGGCAATTTTCTCACGCCCCGGGACTGGCGATATTTGGCAGAGCGCAAGGGGACGATGAGCGTCGTTTACTGTCCACGGACGTTCGCTTACTTCGGCCATGGCCGCTATCCGTTGGCCGAGATGCTGGCGGCCGGAGTCCGCGTGGCTGTCGGAACCGACTCGCAGGCGAGCAATCCCGATCTTTCGGTGCTGGCCGAACTGCGGCAAGTGGCTCGCGCGCATCCGGAGCTTTCGCCCGAATCCATCCTAGCCCTGGGAACGCTGGCGAGCGCCGAGGCCCTGGGAATTAAGCCAGACTTCGGCTCGATCGAACCGGGCAAGCTGGCTCGATTTGCGGTCGTGCCCGTTGGAACCGAAGTGACTGATCCCGTCGAGTGGCTCTTGCACGGCACCGACACGAGCGCCAGCCAGTGGGAACTTTAGTAGCGGCAGCTTCCATCCGCCCGCGAGTTCAACGAACATTCCCGACCTTTTCATTCTCTCGCCAAGAAACAGCCGCGGGGGCAAGATGCCCCCGCTACCATTCGGCGAACCTCCACCGCGTCCGCTTAGAATTGATACGAAGTACCGCAGCCGCAGGTCTTCTTGGCCATCGGCACATCGAGGTGGAAGCCGCGCTGCTCGAGGCCGTCGACGAAGTTGAGCGTCGCCCCTTCGAGGTACAGTTCGCTCTTCTTGTCGACGACCAGATCCTCGCCGTAGAAATTCAGCCGGGTATCCTTCGTCTCGTCGTATTCCTTGTCCAGGAACAGGCGGTGTTCGTGGCCGCTGCAACCGCCGGCGACCAGCTTCACGCGGAGGAACATGTCTGGCGTGGCCTGGACCGCTTCCTTGTGCTTCTTCAGTTCGCTGGCGGCAGATTCCGTCATCGTGATCGACATCGTTCTCACCCTCAACTCGTTGTCAGCTTTGGCTGCTCTTTTTCACAGAGCCTTATGTCAAAAGTATAGCAGCGGCTAGCGGCAGGGAAAGTGCATTCGCAATTGCGGGTGTAGGCTTGTTGTAAATCCAAGCCCTCCCAGCGGTTACGCAATGCTGCTCAGTTTGCGGAGACGGCCGACATTTTCGGCCACTGTATGGACCGCGTAATCGATTTCTTCACCCGTATTGAACCGGCCGAGACCAAACCGCAGGCTGGCCCGCGTCAGGTCCTCCCCCAATCCGAGGGCCAGAAGCACGTGGCTGGGCTCCGGATTGGCCGATGTACAGGCGCTGCCGCTCGAAACGGCAATCGTCTTCATGCTCATCATCAGAGCTTCGCCGTTTACCCCTGGAAAGGCGACGTTCAAATTTCCCGGCAGCCGGCTGGCGGGGGACGTTTCACTAGGGCTCAAACTGGGGCCATTCAGAATCGCGTCGGGAATCTCCTGGCAGATACCGTCCCAAAGGCGCTGGCGAAGCGCCGCTAGGCGGGGCGATTCCGTCGACATTTCCGCAACAGCGAGTTTCACCGCCACCGCCAGCCCCACGATTCCCGGCACATTGAGCGTTCCGCTCCGAAGGCCGAACTCCTGTCCGCCGCCATCGAGGAGCGCCTCGAGGCGAATCGGCCCCTTTATCCGGGTTCCATTTACGCCGTGCTCCGTCGCGGTCGACCGCCGCACGTACAGTGCTCCAACTCCTTTGGGTCCATAAAACTTGTGCGCCGAAAAGCTGAGCAAGTCGACACCCAGATCGGCCACGTTCACGGGCAACTTGCCGACCGCCTGCGTTGCGTCGCAGTGAAGCGGCACGCCCCGCGCTCGGCAAATCGCGGCAATCTCTGCAATCGATTGAAGGATGCCCACTTCGTTGTTCGCCAGCATCACGCTCACAAGAAGCGTATCGTCGTCGACCGCTTCCGCAACCTGCTGCGGATCGAGCCAACCCGCCTGCGGGCTTGGTTGCTGCACGACCGGCAGCAGTGTGACGCGAAACCCCCGTCGGGCTAGACGCTTGAGCGGATCGAGCACGGCCTTGTGCTCGGTTGTCACGCTGATGAGGTGGTTCCCCTTACGCCTCTCGCGCTCGGCCAGACCCCGAATCGCCAGATTGTTGCTCTCCGTGGCGCCGCTGGTGAAGACGATCTCCCGCGGCGCGGCGCCAATCGCGGCGGCAATCGTTTCGCGAGCACCGTCAACCGCCGCCTTGGCTTCTTCGCCGAAGCTGTGGCTGATGCTGCCGGCGTTGCCGTAGATTTCGCTGAAGTACGGCAGCATCGCGGCGAGCACGCGCGGATCGACCCGCGTCGTGGCGTGATTGTCGAGATAGATCGGCGGATTAACGGGCATCGCACCTTGGTCAGTCGAACTCGTCGTCCACTCGCTCCGCGAGCGGTACTATTGCGGGGGCTCAAACGGATTAGCTGGAATCGCCGTACCGTCGTTCGACGCTACCTTCGTCCGTAAAACGACTCCCAAACCGTCAAGCACGATTCCCTGTTTCGTCTTCAGACCGAGGACCGCGCGGCCGTCGCCGCCGAGCTTTACGAGCTCATTTCCGGTCGGAGTACTGAGCCAGTCGCTCTCATAGCTGTCGCGAGAGTCAAGCTGCCCAGCCGCTTCATGCATAAAGATGACTTTGAGGGCGTGCACATACTGGTCCGCGTCAACGACTAGCCCGCCGATGGCATAGCCGTCTTTGGCCACAACCGTGGATAGCGGAATTCCCCGCCAGTCGACCGGCCGCTCGTCCCGGCTGTAGATGGGCTTCACCTCTTTGAGCGTGGGCCGGCGATCCCAATTTTCGTCGACGAGATAGGCGAGGCCGACCGGCAATCGGCCGGCCGGATCGACCAGAACGTTGTCACCGCCTCCCGTTCCACCGACCATCGGCGACAGCGCGCTTCCTGGCGGCAGGCCGCTGGTCGCCGGATCGCGAGCGACGCGCTCGAGCCGAGCAAAATTTTCGGCATTCGGGAAGTCGGGCACGGGAAAATCGGGTCCGGGAATACGTGGCAGCTGAGGACCGGGGGGCAACTGGGCGAAATCGGGAAACGGATCGCCCGGCATCGGCACGTGCAACGGGCGCGGCGGGGGGGGCGGAGGGCGACGGTTGGCAGCCACGAAGACCATCGCGACCGCCAGAACGAGCGGAACGACAATCACCACGCCAAACAGTGCCGCCAGCGATCCGAGAATGATCCACACCCCCTTCAAACCGGAATTGGCCTGCGGCCGGGCCGGAGCAACTGGATACAGCGGCCTGTAAGCGGGTCCGCCGGCTGCGGCCGGACTGAAGGGACTTACGCCGTCGGGGCGAGCCAGCAGGGGGATTGCGGTCGGGCCGGAGTGCCTCGCACCGCTGGTGTGCTGCGACGACTTCCAAAATGACACGAATTGCTGAACGACGAACTCCAGATCCTGCGGCGCCGCCAGATACATCTGGTGAAAAGGCTCGAGCGGGACCGCGCCATCGGCTTCGCCTCGGCGGCTCAGCGTGTATTCAGAACTGTGGTACTCGAGCGGCCGATCCTCATCGGCTTCGATCAGCCGATTCTGCAAAAGGCGAGCAAAGTCCTGGCGGTTGAGTAGGGCAGCGGCCATCGACGTCATCCCCGGAGTGGTGCTTCTATTCCACGTCACCGCTGCGCAAATGGCAATAGCTCTCATAGCGGCGGGCGTCGAGTCGACCGTCGGCGACTGCATTCTTGATCGCACAGTCCGCCTCGTGAGTGTGCGTGCAATTCGGATAGCGGCACAGGCTGACATACGGCCGCAAGTCGCGATACAGCGAGTCCACTTCCTCCGGCACGATATCCCACAATTGAAATTGGCGAATGCCGGGCGTGTCGACCACGTAGCCGCCAAGCCCCAGCGGGATCAGCCGGGCTACGGTGGTCGTGTGCTTTCCCTTCTGGTTTTCGCTGCTGACTTCGCCAATACGCAGGCCCAGCCCTGGCTCGATGGCATTGAGCAGCGAGGACTTGCCGACGCCGCTCTGTCCAGCGACGACGCTCTCCTTGCCGGCGACGAGTCGCCGCAGACGGGCCACGCCGACGCCTCTCGCGGCGCTTGCCAGGATTATCTCGTATCCCATCTGACCGTAGACGCCGGCCAGCGGCATCAGGTCGGCCGGATCGATCAAATCGATCTTGTTGATGCAAATGACCGCGGGAATCGACAGCCGCTCGGCCTCGACCAGGAACCGATCGATCAGATTCGGCTTGAGATGGGGCTCGGCGGCGCTCGCTACTATCAGGAGCTGATCGACATTAGTGACGATTACATGCTGCCGCCCTTTGCTCGTCCGGCTGAGGACGTTCCGCCGCGGCTCGATCCTCTCGATCAGGCCTTCTCCCGATTCGGCCGGGCGAAAGTAGACGATATCGCCTGCCGCCACGACATGCCGCTGGTCGGTGCTGAGATTCTTGAGCAGCCGCCGTGTCGCACAGCGCACCGTCTGCCCGTCGTCGGTCCGCACGACGCTCGACAATCCGTGAACCGCCAGCACTCGCCCGCACACGGCCGAGGAGGCGACATCGCGTCGCACGGCCAGACCGCTCTCTTCCCCCGCCGACGTTTCGCCTACGATCGTCCGCTTGCGGGTCAGTTCCCCTTTGCCGGAGAGACGTTCGCCGCTCACCAGATCGTCTTCGTTGACTTCCTCGCGAGCCAGCCCGCGCGTCAAGTCTTTCTGTCGCCGCCGGCCCTGGTGGTCCTTGCGAAAATCGGCGCGAATTTTTCGTTTGCCGGACATCGCGAAGGGATGCTTTCGTGCGAGCCCAGGAAAATACTTCCTCGAACAGCGGCGAATCAGGTGGCAAGTTCGGCAGCCACTTTTCCCCCGGCATGCCCGTTTGACTTGGCATGGATCGAGGGACCCAGGATCGCGGCGATTTCCTTCTCCTCCAAGACCTCTTTCTCCAGCAGGGCAACAGCGAGCTTTTCGAGCACGTGCTTCTGCTCCCTGAGGAGCGACTGAGCCCGCTCGGAGGCCTCGCGCAGGATGCGGGCGACCTCTTCGTCGATGGTCTCCATCGTCGCTTCGCTGAAGTGACGCTGCTGATGCATCTCGCGGCCGAGGAACGGATCGTCGTCGGAAAGCTTGTAGCTCACCGGGCCGAGTTTCTCGCTCATCCCCCAGTTCATCACCATCCGCCGGGCGAGGCCCGAAGCTCGCTCCAGGTCATTCTCGGCGCCCACCGTCGTCTCGTTGTAAATCAGCTTTTCGGCCGCCCGGCCGCCGAGGAGCATCGTCAGGTGGTCGCGCAGTTCCGGTTCGGAAATGCTCACCCGGTCCTCGGAGGGCATCATCTGCGTAACCCCCAGGGCCCGGCCGCGGGGGACGATCGTCACCTTGTGGACGCGATGCGCCCCAGGCAATTGCCAGGCCAGGAGCGTATGCCCCGCCTCGTGATAGGCGGTCTTTTCCTTTTCTTTCTCGGTGAGCACCTCTTCGCGCTTCGGACCCATCAGGACCTTATCGCGCGAGTACTCGAAGTCGCTCATGTCGACTTTGTTCTTGTCATTGCGGGCCGCCCAGAGCGCCGCTTCGTTGACGATATTGCGAATGTCGGCCCCGGTCAGGCCGATGGTTGCAGCCGCCAGCCGCTCGAGGTCAACATCGTCAGCCAGCGGCACGTCGCGGGTGTGGACCTTGAAGATCTCCACCCGCCCCTTTTGCGTGGGGCGGCCGACGGTCACGTGCCGGTCAAACCGCCCGGGTCGCAAAAGCGCCGGATCGAGTACGTCGGGCCGGTTCGTTGCGGCCAGGACGATCACAAAATCGGTCTGCGAGAAGCCGTCCATCTCGCTCAGAATCTGATTGAGCGTCTGTTCTCGCTCGTCATGACCACCGCCCAGCCCCGCGCCGCGCTGCCGGCCAACGGCGTCGATTTCGTCGACGAAAATAATCGCCGGAGCATTCTCCTTGGCCTTGCCGAACAGATCGCGAACCCGGCTGGCTCCCACGCCGACGAACATCTGGATGAACTCCGAGCCGCTCACCGAAAAGAACGGCACGCCCGCCTCTCCGGCCACCGCCCGCGCGAGGAGCGTCTTGCCGGTGCCCGGAGGTCCATTGAGCAAAACCCCCTTCGGCACGCGGCCCCCCAGCTTTTGAAACTTCTTCGGGCTCCGCAAGAACTCGACGATCTCCATGAGATCGGCTTTGACTCCCTCGATCCCGGCGACGTCCTTGAATGTGACGGCCTGCCGTGATGCTTCGTAGCGGCGGGCCGGGCTGCGGCCGAAACCCGACAGAAAGCCCCCACCCATCATCTGCGATTGCTGCCGGCGGAGCCACAGCCAGAACAAGACGAACATGCCGATCATGACGCTGGTTACGATCAGCGAGACCATCATCGTCGAATCGACTTGCACTGCGTTGTCGTAGCGAGCGCCGCTGGCCTTCAAGGCGGCGGCCAATGCAGCGCCATCGCGTTGCCACGCCGGCAGATTCACGTAGAAGTTGGGCTTGGCTCGGACCGGTTCGGCCGGCTTTGCGCTTTCGGCTTTCTTTCCTGCCTCACTTCCCTCGGCAGGCGTTGGCAGGGGAAGAATCGGCGGCTCTTTGAACCGGCCGCGGGCAAAATCGCTGCCGATTTCGACTTCCAGGACGTTCTTCGCTTCGAGCTGCTCGAGGAAGAAGTACCAATCGATCTTCGTCGTGGGAGGCGTCGCGGCCGACCAAATCAGATAGCCACCCCCCAGAATGGCCAGCAGGACGAGCGGCAACAGCATCCCCGGACCGCCCCGCGGATTCTTCTTCTCGTCGGGCGACCGCTGTTCGTCGTGATCCTTCTCCATCGTTCCCCTTTCCGGGTCGGGCCACTTTCGTCGGGCCTGGTGCTGCCGAACATTTCATTTTACGCCGCATGCGCCCGGCGTGCAGCCCACCTCGCGAAGTCCACCTGCTGCTTCCCGCGCCTTGTCGCGTCCCCCGCAGGCGGTACGATACACGGTTTGTCGCGGAATCGCCCGATCTTGGGCGAATGCTCGGGGGCTTGCCGAGGGGGCCAGAATGTCGGTTTTCGATTGGGTCAGCGGCCGGGTCTTCAAATTCGTGCACGGCAACAACCTGGTTTACAACACCTGCTGGGAGGATCCGCGGCTTGATCGTGTCGCGCTGGAATTATCGCCGGCCGACAATGTGCTCGTGATCACTTCCGCCGGCTGCAACGCTCTCGACTACGCGCTCTGCAGTCCAAATCATGTCTACGCTGTCGACATGAATCCCCGGCAAAACGCCCTGCTCGACCTCAAGATCGCTAGCATCAAATCGCTCGACTTCGAGGACTTCTTTCGCCTGTTTGGCTACGGCTATCACCCCGATGGCCGCCGATTGTACGAGCGCAGGATTCGGGCCCTGCTCCCCGCCTGGTCGCAGCGCTATTGGGACCGTTGGCTCAAGTTTTTCACCAACCAGCAGCGGCCGTTCTATTTCCGCGGCACGAGCGGCGCGTTCGCTCGGATGATTAAGATCTACACAGATCGGGTCATTCGGGTGCGGCCGCACATCGATGCCATTCTCGATGCCAAATCGCTCGACGAGCAGCGCGAGATCTACGAAAAGCACCTCCGCGAGCGGTTCTGGTCTCGACCGATGCGGTTTGCCATGAACCGCGATACGACGCTCTCGATGGTCGGCGTCCCGAAGGCGCAGCGGCGGCAGATTGAAACACAGTACGAAGGAGGCGTCGTCAAATTTGTGCAGGACGCAGTCGAGGCGGTCTTCTGCAAGCTGCCCCTTTCGGATAACTATTTCTGGCGCGTTTACATGAAGGGGGAGTACAGCCGAGGCTGTTGTCCCGAGTACCTCAAGTCCGAGAACTTTGAAAAGCTGAAAGGCGGCCTGGTCGATCGGGTCAGCACCCACACCGATTCGGTGCAGGGATTTCTCGATAAATATCCCGGACAAATCTCGCGATACGTGCTGCTCGATCACATGGATTGGCTCTCGGACAAGTTCTTTCCGCTCCTTGAGCTCGAATGGCAAGCAATTCTGGACCGCGCCGCTCCTGGGACGCGAATCCTTTGGCGCAGCGGCGGTCTGAGAACTGATTTTCTCGACCGAGTGACGGTTACGCAGGGCGGGCAGTCGCGGCCGCTCAATGAACTCCTGTCTTATCATCGGGAACTCGCGGCCGAGCTGCATCAAAAGGACCGCGTTCATACCTACGGCAACTTCTACATCGCAGACCTGGCGGTCTGATTGCCACCTCTCTCGTATGGGCCTCGCCTCCGACCTCAAGATTCTCTACCACCTCGCGCTGAAGCCGGTCCGCGGCAAGGACCATGCCGCGCGCATGGAGAATTTTTACTCCGGACAGGCCGAAGCGTATGACGACTTTCGAAAGCGTCTGCTCAAAGGCCGCCAGGAGCTGTGGAACGCGATCGACGTTCCCGCCGGTGGAACGTGGCTCGATATGGGCGGCGGAACGGGGGCCAATCTCGATTATTTTGGCGACCGCTTGGCGAGCCTCAGCAAGGTCTATGTCCTTGATTTGTCGCACTCGCTTCTGGAGGTGGCTAAGAAGCGGGCCGCAGCCAATGGATGGACGAATGTGGAAACCGTCGAGGCCGACGCGACGACGTTTCAACCGGCAACCGGGCCGGTCGACGTCGTCACGTTCTCCTACTCGTTGACGATGATTCCCGACTGGTTTGCGGCGATCGAAAACGCCCTGGCGATGCTTAAGCCCGGCGGCGTGATCGGCGTGGTCGATTTCTACGTCTCGCGCAAATATCCGACGAGCGGACTCGCCCGCCACGGCTGGTTCACGCGTACCTTCTGGCCCACGTGGTTTGCGATGGATAATGTCTTCCCTTCCTCCGACCACGTTCCCTTCCTGCATCGACACTTCGATCCGCTGGTGTTTGAGGAACACAAGGGAAAAGTCCCCTACATTCCGTTCATCCGGATGCCGTACTATCTGTTTGTGGGGCGCAAGCGGGGTTAGGCGAGCGGATAATGATCCCAGAGCATTTGCAAAGAATCGAACAGCAGCTTGGATTCGAGTATCCGGAATCGTTCGTGTCGATGTTGCGAGAGTTCGCTGGTGTATTCGACACCGAAGGGTTTAATCGTGCGTTTCCGGACACGCGACTTCTAAACTCTACCTGGGAGATTGCCAAAGCACGGCTGAATATCCCTGTCCAGTTCATCCCCTTTATGTTGGGTCAGGAAGATGGTCGGATGGACATCTATGCATTTGACCTCGAAAGTGAACCGCCCGAGTATCGAGTTGTCGTTTGGGCTGACCATGCTGTTGTCATGTCATGGCCGAATTTTCCCATTTTCGTCCGGTGGGCGCACGGTCAAATCACTAGCGAAGCCCCATCCGCTTAGCCAGACCTGAAATTGGACATTCGTGTGAGTGGTTCACCCGGATGCAGACCACTTCTGGTTGGCGACCGAACTTCGGGTCCGTCTGTGGTGGGCATCGAATTGGCGGTCCGCCGGTTGACAATTCGCGATACTCCGCGGAAAGTAAGAGAGACTCAAGCAATTCGCACGACGTGCCGATCTTGCCTGAGATACAGGCCCCCTTCGTCTAGTGGCCTAGGACTCCGGGTTCTCAGTCCGGCAACAGGGGTTCGACTCCCCTAGGGGGTACTCCAGCGCCACCGCTCCTGCGGTGGCGTTTTTGCTTCTTGCGACTTCTTCGCCCCTTCATGCTCTCCGTCAGTGACTATCAAAGCCCGATCTAGGGCGTATCTGGCAGTCATTCGGATGCGGTTCCGGGGCTGTGCGGGATGTGCCTAGAGGCGCGTGTCAATTTGACAGTGCCGACGGCCGATGGCTTCGGTCGATCGCCAAATGCACTGCCGCCTTTGATCGCAAACCGCTGGCAGCAAACAACTTCCGGCACGTCAGAAAGTCGGTGGCCTGGCTGGCACGCTCTTTGCCATTGTCTAGTTCGAAATCAGAAACAAGCCGGATTGCGACTGGCTGGTACAGACTCAAGGGCGACGAAAACTCACACGAAGGGAGCTGACGATATGGCCGCTGGAGAAAAAATCATCGGGATCGACCTGGGGACCACCAACTCGGTTGTCTCGATCATGGAAGGTTCGGAGCCGAAGGTGATTGCCAATGCCGAGGGGAACCGGCTGACGCCCAGCGTCGTCGCGTTCAACGACAAGGGGGAGACCCTAGTTGGTGAGCCTGCTCGTCGGCAGGCGGTGACCAATCCGACGCGAACCGTCTACTCGGTCAAGCGATTCATGGGACGTCGGCACGAAGAGGTCGAAAACGAAGAGAAAATGGTCCCCTACAAGGTCGTGGGCAATCCCCAGGACTATGTGAAGATCAAGGCGGGCGACCAGACCTACACGCCGCAAGAAATCTCGGCCAAGGTGCTCCGCAAGCTGAAGGAAGCTGCGGAATCGTACCTCGGCCACAAAGTCAACAAAGCGGTAATCACCGTCCCGGCGTACTTCAACGACGCCCAGCGTCAGGCGACCAAGGACGCCGGACAGATCGCGGGCCTCGAAGTTGCGCGAATCATCAACGAGCCAACCGCCGCGGCGCTTGCCTACGGTCTCGACAAGAAGAAGGACGAGAAGATCGTCGTCTTCGATCTGGGCGGCGGTACGTTCGACGTCTCCGTGCTGCAGGTCGCCGGCGGCGAAGGGGAAGAGACCAAGGTCTTCGAAGTCATTAGCACCAACGGCGATACGCACCTGGGGGGCGACGATTTCGACGAGGAACTGATCAAGTACGTAGCGAGCGAGTTCCAGAAAGAGAATGGCGTCGATCTGCGTAAGGATCCGATGGCTCTCCAGCGTTTGCAGGAGGCGTGCGAGAAGGCGAAGAAGGAACTCAGTTCGCTGCCGCAGACCGACATTAACTTGCCATTTATCACGATCGCGGACGGGGTGCCCAAGCACCTTACGATGTCGATTTCGCGGAGCAAGTTCGAAGAGCTGACCGACAAGCTCATCGAACGGTGCCGTAAACCGGTGCTTCAGGCGCTCAAAGACGCCAAGCTCTCAGCCAAGGACATCGACGAAGTGGTGCTGGTCGGCGGTAGCACGCGAATCCCCAAAGTGCAGAAGCTCGTCAAAGATATCTTTGGCAAGGATCCGCACAAAGGGGTGAATCCCGATGAAGTCGTCGCCGTGGGGGCTGCCATTCAGGGTTCGGTCCTGGCGGGCGAGCGGAAGGACGTGCTGTTACTGGACGTCACGCCGCTGACGCTCGGCATCGAGACGGAAGGGGGCGTGATGACCCCGCTCGTCGAGAAGAACACAACCGTGCCGACCGAAAAGAAGCAGGTCTTCAGCACGGCGGCCGACAGCCAGACGGCGGTGACGGTCCGCGTCTTCCAAGGCGAACGGAAAATGGCAACCGACAACCGCTTGCTGGGCGAGTTCAACCTGGAAGGAATTCCGCCGGCTCCGCGGGGCGTGCCGAAGATCGAGGTGAAGTTCGACATCGACGCCAACGGCATCCTCAACGTTTCGGCGAAGGATCTGGGGACTGGCAAGGAGGCAAACGTCAAGATCCAGCAAAGCTCGGGCTTGTCGAAGGACGAGATCGAGAAGATGCGCCGCGATGCCGAAGCGCATGCCGACGAGGACAAGGAACGGTTCGAACTGGCCACGCTCCGCAACCAGGCGGAAAACATGTGCTACCAGATCGACAAGATGATGAAGGAAAACGCCGACAAGCTGACCGATGCCGACCGCGAGCCCCTAACCAAGGCAATCGAGTCGACGCGCGAGAAGGCGAAGGGGACTGACATCCCGGCCCTCAAAAGCGCGATCGAACAGCTCGAAGCGGCGTCGCACGCCTTCAGCAAGGTCCTCTACGACAAGGGAGCCGCCGCCCAGGCGGCCAGCACCTCGGACGACCTGGACACGGGCCCAACGGCCAGCGGTGGGTCAAAAGGGGACGACGATGTAATTGAAGGTGAGTTTGAGGTCAAAAAGTAACTCCTTAAAAAGTAACGCGGCATCGACCCCGGCCGAGCGACGCCATCGCAGCGTCGACCCGGAACCGGAGCTGTCGCGTGATGGCATAGGCAGATAGCCGTGGATGCAAGTCCACGGCTATCTTTATTATCGGACAGGCGGGATCGAGCCAAAGGTAAGAGCGGCCAGTTGCCGAAAAACGGAACGCTGTTTGCCCTCTTGGCGGGTGCGGACCAAGTGTCCGCCAAAAAAGGAAGGACATCTGCCATGGCATTTCGTTTGGACAAGCTGACGATCAAAGCCCAAGAGGCCATTCAGGCGGCCCAGCAATTGGCTTCCGGTCTCGGGCATCCCGATATTGACACGCTCCACCTGCTGGCGGCACTGGCCGGCGAGAGCGATGGCGTGGCCCGGCCGATTCTGCAAAAAGTCGGCGTCAATGTGGGCCAATTGGGCCAGATGGTCGCGGCCGAACTTGAGCGCAAGCCGAAAGTCAGTGGCGGCTCGCAGCCGCAGCCCAATCGTCAATTGATGGCGGTCTTGGAAGGAGCGACGAAAGAATCGGCCGCGATGAAGGACGAGTTCGTCTCGGTCGAGCACCTACTGTTAGCCCTTGCGAAGGTCGATTCGCCCGCCAAGGGGCTATTGGAACTGAACGGAGTGCGCGAAAAGGACATCCTCGAAGCGCTCAAAAGTGTGCGGGGTAGCGCGCGCGTTACCGACCAGAATCCCGAGGGACAGTACCAGGCCCTCGAGAAATACGGCATTGACCTGGTGCAAAAGGCGGTGCAAGGCAAACTTGATCCGGTGATCGGCCGGGACCACGAGATCCGTCGCGTCGTGCAGGTTCTCTCGCGGCGGACGAAGAACAATCCGGTGCTCATTGGCGAGCCAGGCGTCGGGAAAACTGCCATTGTGGAAGGGCTCGCACTGCGGATCGTCGACGGCGACGTTCCCGAAAGTCTGAAGAACCGCCGCGTGGTGGCTCTCGACATGGGGCAGCTTATCGCCGGGGCCAAGTTCCGTGGCGAGTTCGAGGAGCGGCTGAAGGCGGTGCTCCGCGAAGTGCAGCAGTCGGAAGGGCGAGTCATTCTGTTCATTGACGAACTGCACACGGTCGTCGGTGCGGGTGCCGCCGAAGGAGCGGCCGACGCCGCAAATCTGCTCAAACCGGCTCTCGCCCGCGGCGAGTTGCGGTGCATCGGGGCGACCACGCTCGACGAGTATCGCAAGCACGTCGAAAAGGATGCGGCGCTCGAACGGCGATTCCAGCCGGTTTACGTCGGCGAACCGACCGTCGACGACACGATCTCGATTCTCCGCGGTCTCAAGCCGCGTTACGAAGCGCATCACGGAGTGAAGATCAAGGACAGCGCGCTTGTCGCGGCGGCCAAGCTCTCGCACCGCTACATTACCGATCGGTTTCTGCCCGATAAAGCGATCGACCTGGTCGACGAAGCGGCAAGCAAACTGGCCATGGAATTGCAGAGCGTCCCGACCGAAATCGACGAGGTGCAGCGGCGCGTGCGGCAGCTCGAACTTGCCTCGCGGCAGTTGGGCGAAGAGACCGAGGAATCAGCCGTCGAGCGAAAGGCCGAACTCGACGCCGAGATCGTCGAGCAGAAGCGAAAGCTCGCCAGCCTCAAGGAGCAGTGGGAAGCCGAAAAGCTCGGTGTGGGGGACGTTGCCAAAATGCGTAAGGACCTCGACCAGGTCCTGCTCGAATACCGTCAGCTCGACACGTCGATCCGAGAGAAACAATCGGCCGGCATTCCGCCCAGCGAAGAGGACTATCAGCAGCTTTTCAAACTGCACAAACATCGGGAAGCATTGGAGCGGCAGATCGAACAGGCTGACGAGCGGGTCGTCGAAAAGCCGGCCGAGAAACGGCTCCTCAGCCAGGAAGTAACCGAGGACGAGATTGCGGATATCGTCAGCTCCTGGACGGGCATTCCCGTCAGCCGAATGCTCGAAACCGAACGGGCCAAGCTCCTCGTGATGGAAGAGCGGCTGCATCAACGAGTGATCGGCCAGAACGAAGCTGTCGAAGCCGTGTCGAACGCGGTCCGCCGCAGCCGAAGCGGCCTCCAGGATCCGAACCGACCGATCGGTTCGTTCATCTTCCTGGGGCCGACAGGCGTGGGCAAAACCGAGCTGTGCAAAGCGCTCGCCGAAGTACTGTTCGACAGTGATCAGGCTGTGGTCCGGATTGACATGAGCGAGTTCGGCGAAAAGCACAATGTCAGCCGGCTGATCGGCGCGCCGCCCGGATACGTCGGCTACGAAGAAGGGGGCAAGCTGACCGAGTCGGTTCGCCGCCGCCCGTATAGCGTGGTGCTGCTCGACGAAATCGAGAAAGCCCACCGCGACGTGTTCAACGTGCTGCTGCAAGTGCTCGATGACGGCCGCTTGACCGATGGCCAGGGGCGCACTGTTGACTTCACGAACACGATCGTGGTGATGACGAGCAACATCGGCAGTCAGGCGATCCAGGAGATTACCCGCGAAGGTGGATCGGCAGGTGAGATTCGCGATGCCGTGAAAGAGATCCTCAAGGAGAAGTTCCTCCCCGAGTTTCTCAACCGGATCGACGAGACGATCGTTTTTCAGCCGCTATCGCGCGAGCAAATTGGCCAGATCGTCGAGATTCAGCTTCAGCACCTCGAGCGGCTGCTCGCCGAGAAGGACGTGCGGCTCGAGGTGAGCGACGCCGCCCGCCGGGCGATCGCCAGCGAAGGGTACGATCCGGTGTTCGGAGCGCGGCCTCTCAAGCGCGTAATCCAGCAGCGGATCCAGAACCCGCTGGCCACTGAACTGCTCAAGGGAAACATCCCTGAGCATGGCGGCGTGCGGGTCGATTACGCTGCGGAGGATTTCACATTTGAGCCGCTGGCCCCCATGACGGGCGACGGCTCACCGGGTCGCCGCCAGGGTGACACCAAGGTTGAAACCGTCGACATACGATAACCTCGCTGCTAGCTCGGCGCGAGGCACGGTGCTGCGAAAAGGCAGGAGGCTTGAGGCAAATGAGAATCGTGATTATCGGAGGAGTCGCCGGCGGAGCCTCGGCAGCCGCTCGCGCGAGGCGGCTGTCGGAATCGGCAGAGATCGTGATCCTGGAACGCGGCCCCGACGTCTCGTTCGCCAATTGCGGCCTTCCCTACTACGTTGGCGGCGAAATTGCCGAGCGGGAAAAACTGCTCGTCGCCACTCCGCAGTTTCTCCGCCGCCGACTGAATCTGGACGTCCGCACGGGGAGCCAAGTCGACGCGATCGACCGCGCGGCCAAACGGGTCCAGGTGCGCGAACTGGCGACGGGCCGCACCTACGAAGAAGCGTACGACAAGCTGATTCTGGCCACCGGGGCCGCCCCGCTCCGCCCACCGATTCCAGGACTCGACCTGCCCGGAATCTATACGCTACGCAACATGCAGGATGCCGATCGGCTGAAGGCGTCGGTCGATGCGGGAGTACGCGAGGCACTGGTCGTGGGAGCAGGGTTCATCGGCCTCGAGATGGTGGAAAACCTCGTTCGCCGCGGCATTCGGACCACGGTGGTCGAACTGCAGGACCAGGTGCTACCGCCGCTCGACAAAGAGATGACAACGCCACTGGCCGAGCATTTGGCCCAGCACGGCGTCGAACTGCTCCTCGGCGAAAGTGCCGAGGCCTTTGAACCGGCTCCTGAGGGGCTGGCGGTGCGTCTGAAATCGGGCCGCCGACTTACCGCGCAGCTCGTGAGCTTGGGAATCGGAGTGCGGCCGGAAAGCCAACTGGCGACAGCCGCCGGTCTCGATGTCGGCCCGCGCGGCGGTATTCGCGTCAATGCGTCGATGCAAACCAGCGATCCCAACATCTATGCGGTGGGGGACGTGATCGAAGTGCAGGATGTGGTCACGAACTTGCCGACTCAGGTTCCGCTCGCCGGACCCGCGAATCGTCAGGGGCGTCTGGCCGCCGATCACATCTTTGGCAATCCCGCCCAGTATCGGGGGACGCAAGGGACCGCGATCGTCAAGGTGTTTGACCGCACGGCCGCGATGAGCGGCGCGTCGGAAAAGACTCTCCGTCGACTCGGTCAGACGTTTCGCAAGGTATATATCCACCCTGCGCATCACGCGGGCTACTATCCGGGGGCCGAGGCGATGTCGCTCAAGCTCCTTTTTGCACCGGAAACGGGCCGCATCCTGGGAGCTCAGGCAGTCGGCGGCGCAGGAGTCGACAAGCGAATCGACGTTCTCGCCGTCGCAATTCAGGCTGGGATGACCGTGTTCGATATCGAGGAAATGGAGCTTGCCTACTCGCCGCAATACGGATCGGCTAAGGACCCGGTCAATATGGCCGGCTTCGTGGCTGCGGGCCTCTTGCGGGGCGAACATCCACAGGCCGATGTGGAAACGATTCTCGCTTTACCGGAGGACGAGCGTCCGCTCTTGCTCGATGTGCGGACGCCTGCCGAGCACGCCGCAGGGGCGATTCCCGGCTCGCTCAACATTCCGATCGACGAGCTGCGTGCGAATCTCTCGCGCCTTCCCCAGAATCGCCCGATCGCGTCTTATTGTCAGGTCGGTATGCGCGGCTACCTGGCGACACGCATTCTTCTGCAGTCAGGCTTTAGCGCAGTCAATCTCGGAGGTGGCTACAAGACTTATCGGCTGCATTTTCCACGCTAACTTTCGCGGCTGCGACCTGCCTGGCCGCATTCACTGTGGCGGCTGGGGCTTTCTGGAGTGCTCGTGTTTGACCGGCGCGAGCCGTTGGGTCACAATCGGCACGATTGCCGATCAACTCGCTCCGGAGTTCACTGCGTCATGCATGCCGCTGTTTCGCTTTCCGCCGGCAACCGCTCGCTCGTTTTCCGGTCAGGCCAAATGCCAACGCGGCAGACATTCCTCGCATTGGGGTTGTTGGCCGCTTTGCTGTCAGTTGGAACGCTGTCACAGCCGTTGGCCCGAGCGGCAGATAGCACCAGCCGACCCAATGTCGTTGTAATTCTGGTCGACGACATGGGCTGGTCGGATATCGGTTGTTATGGCAGCGAGATTCCCACGCCAAATCTCGATAAGCTCGCGCAGCAGGGTCTGCGATTTACGCAGTTCTACAACACGGGCCGCTGCTCGCCGACGCGGGCTTCGCTTCTCACCGGGCACTACCCGCATCAAGCCGGGATGGGGCACCTCGACGCCACGGTGAAGCCCGGCCATCCTGGATTTCAGGGAAAGATTGCGAGCCACAGCCTCACGCTGGCCGAAGTCCTGCGTGAGGCGGGCTACTTTACGGCGATGACCGGCAAATGGCATCTCGGCCAACAACATGGCACGCCGCCCTGGAAACGCGGCTTTGAGCGGAGCCTGAACCTGCAGGCCGGTGGCGTTTACTTCTACAACCAGACCGGCAGCAAAGGGGGCGCGAAGCTATATCTGAATGGCGAGGAAAGGCCGCTCAACGATCCCCAGTTCGGCGAGTGGTACGGGACGCACCTCTGGACCGAATGGGGCCTGAAGTTCATTGACGAAGCGCAGGAGAAGAAGCAGCCTTTCTTTCTGTATCTCGCGCACTGCGCGCCGCACTTTCCACTCATGGCGCCGGCCGAAGTGATTGCCAGGCATCGGGGAAAGTATCAGGCCGGCTGGGACAAGCTGCGCGACGAGCGGCACCGCCGGCAGATCGAGATGGGGCTAGTGGATGCCCATTGGCCGCTCACCCCGCGCGCCGACAATTCGCCCGCTTGGAACTCACTCACGGAGGCCGAGAAAGACCGCTTCGACCACATGATGGCGATCTACGCGGCGATGATCGAGACGATGGACCAGAGCGTGGGTACGCTGGTCGCCGGCCTCCAAGAGCGCGGCGAACTGGACAATACGCTGATTTTGTTTTTGAGCGATAACGGGGGAAACGCGGAGTCGGGCCCCAACGGCCGCTACGAAGGGGAAAACCCGGGCGACGCCCACTCGAACGTATTCCTGGGCCAGAACTGGGCAACGCTCGCCAACACGCCTTTTCGTAAGTGGAAGCACTACGTCCACGAGGGTGGCATCGCGACCCCGCTGATTGCCCATTGGCCGCGCGGCATAGCCGATCCGCAGCGCGGAAAACTCAATCATCAGCCGGGGCATCTCGTCGACATCATGCCGACGCTCGTGGAATTGTGCGGAGCCAAGTATCCGCAGGCATTCGGCGGACAGGCCATCGAACCGCAGGAAGGCGTAAGCCTGGCTCCCGCACTCGCCGGCAAGCCGTTTGACCGTAAGCAGCCGCTTTTCTTCAATCACGAGGACAACCGCGCGGTGCGCGACGGGCGGTGGAAGCTCGTCGCCCTGGCGGGCCAGCCTTGGGAACTCTACGACCTGACGGCTGATCGCACCGAGATTAAGAACCTGGCGGTCGAACATCCGGATCGCGTGGCCGAAATGGCCTTGGCTTACACCGTCTGGGCCCAGCGAACGCATGTCGAGGTCGAGGGATATCGCGAGCCAATGGGCAAGGCGAAGGCGAAGGCCAAAAAGAAGGGGTCGAAGAAGAAGCAATGACACGACTTAAATTCCACGTGCATTTCGCGTTTGCCCTTCTACTGCTCGCGTGCGGGTGGGCCCAAGGCGCTGATCGGCCGAATATCCTCTTCGCCATTGCCGACGATTGGGGATTGCATGCCGGGGCGTATGGGACGCCGTGGGTCCAAACGCCCGCGTTCGACCGGATCGCCCGCGAAGGGCTGCTCTTTCGCAATGCCTACACGCCGATGGCCAAGTGTGCGCCGTCGCGGGCCATTGTCCTGACCGGACGACACTTGTGGCAGAACGAAGAAGCGGGCAATCACATGGCGTACTTTCCCGCCAAATTGAAAAGTTGGCCCGAAGTCTTACGCGAGCAGGGCTGGCATGTGGGAATCACCGGCAAAGGCTGGGGCCCGGGCATTGCGAACGACGCCAGCGGCCAGCCGAGGGCGATCGCCGGACAGCCGTTCAATCGCCGCAAGGCGCCGCCGCCGACCAAGGCCATGTCGAACAACGACTACGCCGGCAACTTCGTCGATTTTCTCGACGCGGCACCCGCCGACACTCCCTGGTGTTTCTGGTATGGAGCGACGGAACCACATCGCGGCTATGAATTCCGCTCGGGAGTGGCCAGAGGGAAGAAGAAACTGGCCGATATCGACCACGTTCCAGGCTACTGGCCCGATAACGAAACGGTGCGGCACGACATGCTGGACTATGCTCTGGAGGTCGAACACGTCGACCAGCACCTGGGGCAGATGCTCACAGAACTCGAGCGGCGCGGCCTCCTCGACAATACGCTCATTGTCGTGACGAGCGATCACGGCATGCCGTTCCCTCGCGTGAAAGGTTATGCCTACCACGACTCGAATCACGTCCCGCTGGCGGTCCGCTGGCCCGCGGGGATCAAGGCGCCGGGCCGCACGATCGACGACTTCGTCGATTTCACCGACATTGCGCCGACATTCTTGGACGTTGCCGCGATCGAACCGGCGGCCAGCGGCATGCAGCCGATCACCGGCCGTTCGTGGCGGCCGCTCTTCGCCAGCGACAAGGCCGGCCAGATCGACCCTACCCGCGACCATGTGCTGGTCGGCAAGGAGCGGACCGACGTCGGACGGCCGCGCGATGTCGGCTATCCGATTCGGGGAATCGTCACGGCCACGCACCTCTACTTGCGCAACTACGAACCGACTCGCTGGCCAGCCGGCAATCCCGAAACGGGCTATCTCGATACGGATGGCAGTCCCACGAAATCGCTTATTCTCGAGTTGGGCCGCCGCGAACGGGCCGATCGTTTCTGGTCGCTGAATTTCGGCCTCCGCCCGAGCGATGAACTCTTTGATCTCGCGTCCGACCGTGACTGCGTGCACAGCTTGGCGGCTGATCCGAACTATTTCGCGACCGTCAAGGCGCTCCGCGAGCGGATGGAAAAATCGCTGAAAACGCAGGGCGATCCGCGGATACTCGGCCGCGGGCACGTGTTCGACGAATATAAGCCGACATCCGGCGCCGGATTCTACGAACGGTATATGCGGGGCGAGAAGCCCGCCGCGGGCTGGGTCAACGAAACGGACTTCGAGCCCCGACCGATCGCAACTCAACCAATCGAACCCCAGCCAAATCAACCCCGTTAGTGTGTGAATTTGCCGGCACTTCCCCATCAAAAAACCCAACTTCACTCTCCCCGAGGTTTCCCAATGATCAAGTGTTTCCTGTCCCTGGGGCTGTGGGCAATTCTCCTGGGGATCGCGGCTGGAGCTGATCCACGCCCGAACGTGCTATTCATCGTGTCGGACGACCTGAACAACATGCTGGGATGCTATGGCGACCCGCTGGCCAAGACGCCGAATCTCGATCGGCTGGCGGCCCGCGGCGTATTGTTCGACAAGGCCTACTGCACATTCCCGCTGTGCGGCCCCAGCCGAAATTCGATGCTGACCGGCCTCTATCCCAACAGCACCGGGATCCTGGCCAACGCTCAGATTTTTCGGCAAACGATCCCTTCGCACCAGAGCTTGCCGCAAGCCTTCCGCAACGCCGGTTACTTCGCCGCGCGGATTGGCAAGCTGTACCACTACAACGTGCCAAAATCAGTCGGGACCAATGGCCACGACGATCCCGGCTCGTGGGAACTCGAACTCAATCCGGCCGGGGTCGACCGCCTGCAGGAAGAATCCGAAATCTTCTCGCTGCTCCCCGGCCAATTCGGCGGCACGCTCAGTTGGTATGCCTCGCCGAAGCCAGACGTCGAACATACCGATGGCCTGATGGCGGAGGACGCTTCCTGGGTGCTCGAGCGATGTGCCAAGCGCAAGGACCGACCATTTTTTCTCGCCGTTGGCTTCTTCCGGCCGCACACGCCTTACGTCGCCCCACGCGGCTATTTCGATCTGTATCCGGAGAAAGAGATGCCGGTCGTGGAAGGGGTGAAGGAAGATCAGGAAGACATTCCGCCGCCGGGCCTGGGGAGCTACAAGCGGGAGCAGGACAAGCTGACTGACGATCTGCGGCGACAGGCCAGGCAGGCTTACCTGGCCAGCATCAGCTTCATGGACGCCCAGGTAGGACGCGTCATCGAAACACTCGATCGCCTCGGGCTAAGCGACAATACGATCATCGTCTTCACCAGCGACCATGGCTATCACATGGGCGAGCATGGCTTGTGGCAAAAGATGAGCCTGTTTGAGGAAAGTTCCCGCGTGCCGCTCTTGATCGTCGCCCCCGGGCTCTCTTCGAAAGGGGCCGTCGCCCGCTCGCCCGTGTCGCACATCGATCTCTATCCCACCCTGGCTGAACTCTGTTCCGTCCCCGCGCCCGAAAACCTGCAGGGGCAAAGCCTCGTCCCGCTGCTCAAGGATCCGTCGGCGGCGGGCCGCGGCTGGGCACTCACCCAGGTGATGCGGGGGGGCGGCCGGTTGCGGGCCTCGGTCACGACCAATGTCGGGGCCGATGGCCGGCGGTTCTTCGGCTATACCCTGCGAACGCCCCGCTGGCGCTACACCGAGTGGGACGAAGGCAACGCGGGGCGGGAACTGTACGACCACGAGTCCGATCCGCGTGAACTGACCAATCTGGCCAGCCGCCCAGAGCATGCTGCCACAGTGGCTCAATTGTCGGAACAGGTCCGCGCGGCTGCAAAGGGCACATTCCCACCGTCGGGAGAATCGCCGGCCATTCAGCCAGGACTTTGGGCGCCCAATCTTACGGAGCCGTAGTCCGCGATTACGCCAGTCACATACGCAGTGTGCGGCTTACGAGACTGCTTCAGCCATCCACTCGGCAAATTTCCTGGCCGAACCCTGGATGACCTGTTCGTAGTCGGCGGACTCGATCTCTTCTCCCATGAGTTCGAGTTCGTAATCCCCTTCGTACCCCGCAGCGGCAAGTCCGGCGACAATTTGCGCGAGGGGGAGCACGCCCTCCCCTAGTGGGTAACGATTCGGTTCACGCGACGGACGTTCGCGGCCGTCACCCAACTGTACGAGTGCAAGAAGTGGCGCAAGCGTGGGCAGCCGATCGAGCAACTCCGCGCGGTGCCCCCAGTGATACGTGTCGAGGGCGATCTTGAGGGCCGACGAGCGGTACTCCTCGACCAGGGCCAGCGTTTCATCGAGGCAATGTAGAAACGTCCAGTCCGCGCCGCAGTCGCCGTCGGTCGGTTCGATCGCCAGCGGCACGCCCCGTTCCTCGGCCAGCGGAACCAGTTTGTCGAGCGCCTGCCGGAAGAGCCGCCGGGCATGGTTAAACGTGTGATGGCCGCGGGCGCCGCTGTGCACGACGAGGCACCCCGCATCGAGCATGTCGGCAACCGCGATCGCCTGCCGGGCGTCGGTCAGGCTCTCTTCATGGCTCCGGCCGTCGCTTCCCGTGAAGCCTCCGGCCCATTGCAGACTCGAGACCGCCAAGCCGTTCTCAGCGAGTAGTTGCGCTCCGCGAGCCTCGCCATATTCGGCCAGTTTGTGCCGCCAGACTCCCATGGCCGCCACGCCCGCCGCCGCGAATCGTTCGACATCCTCTTCGAAAGACCATCGGAGCGTCGTAAGTTCGCTGACTGCCAAACGAGCCATCCTTGAATCCCTCTGTTTCCCCGAAGGGCCAATCGGCCCAGAGCAAGGGGCACAGTATGGAGCAGTCGCCACGGCGTGTAAAGGAATTGCAAAGCCCGCGCCGCGGCGATTTTCTGCTAGCGGCTAAACGCTGGCAAACGGCACTCTACCCAGTGCGCCAATCGAGTGGTATATTTCGAAAAGTTGCCGCAGAATTGAGGGCGTGGACCAGCAGTTGCCTGGGCCGGAAGTTTGCGGCAAGTCCCACGAAGGGGGGCGTAGCTCAACTGGGAGAGCGCAGCGTTCGCAATGCTGAGGTTGGCGGTTCGATCCCGCTCGCCTCCACCTTCCAGCCACTCTTGTCACGCAAGGGTGGCTTTTTTCGTGCGCGTTGGTCGCGCCGTCTCGCGGCAACCATCTCAACAACGTGACCGTACGTGGGCTGGCGGTTCAGCGAGACGCGAGGCACTGACGGAAAACGGTCCCGGAGAATTGGGACCGAGGGGGGCCAGCAAAATTTAGGGGAGAGAAATCGCCCCTCCTGGTGCAGAAATCAACCCCAACAGACAACATCGCTCTTGCCGTAAGTCCTTACGCAGCAAGGGTGTTTAAAAGTGGAGGATAGGGGACTTGAACCCCTGACCTCTTGCATGCCATGCAAGCGCTCTCCCAACTGAGCTAATCCCCCGGTGGCAGACGATACGTGCTATTATCGTCGTGATTGGGCGAAGGATTCACCCGACCGGAAAGGGTGAAGTTATCAGTGCCCCTCCCCAGTGTCAAGGACGCCGGAAGGCTCCGCGAGGTTCGGCGACTGGACGGAAATCGTCCCTGCCAAACAAGTTACGTCGTGCAAGCCAAGAAGCACATATCGACGCTGGTGAAGGTCGGGCTGTCCGCCGTTCTGATCGGTGTGATCGCGTGGAAGGCCTACCACGACCCGGGATTCGGGGACTTGGTGAAAAAACCCAAGGACTGGCCAATTCTGCTTCTGGCCCTCCCCGTCTGTCTGGTCGCTGTCACGATTACCATCCTCCGCTGGCAAATGCTCGCGCGGGCCTTGGGATTGCGGCTTTCGACGAGGAGCGCCCTGCGGGCCGGATTTTTGGGCTACGCGTTCAACTTGATTCCGGTGGGGCTGGTGGCTGGCGACTCGGTGAAAGCGGTAATGCTGATTCACCAGAATCCAAAGCGCAAGACGGAAGCTGTGGCCAGCGTCCTCGTCGATCGGGTCATTGGCCTGTACGGGCTCCTGCTCATGGCGGCGATTGCCTCGCTGTTTCTTCCCACGGCCAAGGTCGCGTCGCTCGCGAACGAAGCTCACGGAACAACGATCGTCAATTTGAGTTACGCGGTCCGGACGCTGGCCATTCTCTGCACGGCGGGCCTCGTGGTGATACTGATTCCCGGAGTTACTCGTTCGCGGCTGTGGGATCGGCTCGAACATGCGCCGTTAGTTGGGCCCGTGCTGCACAAGTTGGTAGGCGCCATGCGAGTTTACAGCGCCCGGATCGACTTGCTTCTGGCGGCGATTGGCATCAGCCTGTGCATCCATTTTCTGTACGTTACCGCCGTCGTGCTCATGACAATGAGTATTGGGATCGCTCCCGAGCACCAGCCGCCCGTCCGCGATATCTTTGTCATCGTGCCGCCGTCGATGATTGCGGGGGCGTTGCCAATTGGCGTTTACGAGATCACGATCGAATTGCTGTTTCGAGCCATCGCTCCTGCCGGCGCTCCCCAAGGCATGGGTCTCATGATCGCGCTGGCCTATCGCATCATCCAGTCGCTCATTGCCTCGATTGGCGTCGGCTACTGGCTCACCAGCCGCGGCGAAATGCAAGAGATCATTCACGAAGCCGAGGAGTCGCCGCCCGATATCGATACTCCTGCGGAAACGGAAGCAGCGGCGTCGCCAGCATCTTCCTCGTAGCGAGCCGAGATTCAAGCGGCTCAGGAAATTCGTTCTTTCGCAGGATGCAAGCGGTCGATGAAAACGTTTCACTGCGACGAGTGCGACCAACTGGTCTTTTTCGAGAACGTCACGTGCCTGCGATGCGGCCACGCGCTGGCGTTCCTGCCCGACCTCGCGGACATGGGAGCATTGGTGCCCGCCGGCGACAACTTGTGGCGGGCGTTGACGCCCGCGGCCGAGGATCAGTCGTATCGGCTCTGTGCCAACTACTCCGAACGGAATGTGTGCAACTGGGCGGTCCGCGACGAGGATGAGCACACGCTCTGCGAATCGTGCCGGCTGACGCAGGTCATTCCCGATCTCAGCCGGCCAGGGCACAAGGAGTCGTGGTACAAGCTGGAGGTTGCCAAACGGCGGCTCGTCTACAGTTTGATGATGCTCCGGCTGCCAATCCTCAATCGAACCGAAGATCCCGAGCAGGGATTGGCCTTTGAGTTCCTGGCCGATCCGACGGATCCCAAGGCGAAGCCGGTACTGACGGGACATACGGCAGGACTGATTACGATCAACGTTGCCGAGGCCGACGATGCCGAGCGTGAACGACGCCGGCTAACGCTGCACGAGCCGTATCGAACATTGCTGGGCCATTTTCGGCATGAATCGGGACACTACTATTGGGACCGGCTGATCCAGAATACGTCCCGGCTGGAAAGCTTTCGAGAACTGTTTGGCGACGAGCGGGCCAGCTATGGCGAAGCGCTCGAAGCGCATTACCGTCATGGCCCGGCCGCCAACTGGCCCGACCAGTTCATCAGCAGCTACGCCAGCGCCCATCCGTGGGAGGACTGGGCGGAAACTTGGGCGCACTTCCTGCACATGACCGACACGCTCGAAACGGCAGCCGCTGCAGGGCTCGCGTTGCAGCCGCGGCGCCGCAATGTGCCGGCGATGAAGGCCGACCCAAAGCTGGTCCAGAGTGGTTCGTTCGAACGGATGATCGCCGCCTGGTTCCCGCTTACCTATCTGCTCAACAACCTGAACCGCGGTTTGGGATTGGCCGATGGCTACCCGTTTGTGATCTCCCGCCCGACGATCGAGAAACTACGTTTTGTCCACGAGACGGTCATGGCGGCAGGCCAGCGAACGGTGCCGTCGGCCACCACATCGTGGTTTTCTCGCCTTGGTTGGTAGCTGGCTGCAGCGCGAGCTAAGATCGTGTTCATGGCGTGGATCCTCTATCTGTTCGGCAGCGGATTGGCCCTCTACCTCGCCGCCGGCATGATTTTGCTCGCGGTGCTCTTTTTGCCGAGGGCGCGGGGCTGGCGGCGAATGCCGCTGGCGATGTCGGCCCGACTGGGGCTGGTCGTGGCCGTTCTTTCGGCGGTGCCGCTTTCCGGGTGGCTATACGCGGCCGCAATCGG
>JALORD010000153.1 GCA_025459145.1 Pirellulaceae bacterium
TTGTGTAATGCAAATGATACGCAACTGCAATGTGACGAGCGATCCTGGCCGTAGATGATGACCGACGCCAATTTTCCGCCGGCGATCCACAAGAATCTGCCCAGCTCACTGATTTGCCTACGAAACAAGACAAAAACTATGGATGTTTGCATAATTCTCTCGGAAACCCGCAGTTAGTGGGTCATTTGCTAGAAGTCGCCGTAAATGGATGGCAACTGGCGACCCGCACTCAACATCGATCTTCGCGCAGCCCGGCTAACTTGTTCCGTAACAATCTCCGGCACGAATCAATCGCCGGCGGTGCAACTCGTTATTTCGCCAATGCTTGCGAAACTCTACGCGTAAACTGAAGTTAGATGAAGCAAGTGCGGCTCGTGACGCGACGCGGGCCGACAGCCGGCACTTAGGGGCAGTGGGACGCTTGGCAATTGGGGTGGTGCGGCCCGCAAGCCTGGGGACCTAGGGATTCGGAACAGAGACTTCGCGACTTGCTTGCCACGCAGCATTGAGTTGGAACTGTGCCTTTTACTGAATTTGTTGGGCTAGGAGATTGGACCCCGGCCGCCACTTACTTTGTTGGGGGAGGCGTCGTCACCGCCAGCCTGGTGCTGGCGACGGAATGGCGATACGGCCGGGTGGTCCAACAGCGCGTCACGGCGGGGCTCTCGGGATGCTGGGCCCTACTCGCCGCGGTAGCCTATCTCACCACTTTCGATTGGCAACTCGCGCTTCCGGCCGCCTGCTGGTCGATTCTGACGCTCCTGGCCGTCGTTCAGCAGCATGCGTGGTTCGAGCGGGCTCTAAGTTGGGGACTGCGCCCCGCGGTGGTCTGGGTTGCCGTTCTGGCGGCCAGTGTGCAGGGGGCGATCGCCATCCCCTGGCTCTCCCACCATCCCCAGGAAAAGCTGACCGCCCTCGATCCTGCATTTGCCGGATACCGAGAACTGAGTGGCATCGTCGCTGTCACCGATCAGGGGCGAATGCTCCCGCTCGCGGCGTACGAGCCTGCCCCCACGACCCACGACTCCGAGTCGGACCTTCTCACCCGGCAGCCCTTTGCCACCCAGGTCATTCGACTGTTCCCTCCCAGTCCGGAAACCAATTGCCACGGCTGGGTTTTCACGGGCGGCCGGCACGCCATTCCCAGTCAGCATGTCGAGAGCCTGTTGAGCGATAACCGCTACACCCCGGTCGAAACGCCGGAAGCGGGCGACGTCGTAATCTACCGCACCGCCGAATCGATCACCCACACGGGGCTCGTCAAATGGGTCGATGAGCGGGGCCATGTGTTCGTCGAAAGCAAGTGGGGCCCGCTGGGAGTCTATCTCCATCCGGTCCTGGCTCAGCCGTACGGATCCAACTTCACCTACTATCGCACCAATCGCCCGAACCACCTGGTGATCATTCGCACGGAGACGGGTGATGAATCGCCAGACGCGATCTTTGCCACGCGATTGCCGACTGAACTCGAACAACCCGCCGCCACGCTGAGCGACGAAACGGCGCCGATACCGCACGGCAAACCGCACCAGCGCCCCAGCGTTCATCGCGAAGGAGTAGGGCGGACGTAGTTTCGCGAGTGCGGCGCTTCACGCGGTCTCGGCCGTCGCTTTCCATGGTGGCGCAAACGCCGCCCACAGCAGCTTCACCGATTCGATGATCGTCACCGGCATGATCGACAACCCGGCAATCAGCCACCAGTGATCTCCCGGCGACACCATGACATCAAATAGGGGCTGTATCGCCGGCACACTGACGACGAAGAACTGCAGGATGCCGGAGATCGCGATCGCCCCCAGGAGTTGCGGATTTGAGAACAGGCCGAGTTGCGGCAATGTATAGCGATCACTGCGGCAGCCAAACGAGAAGCACAACTGGGCGAAGGCCGTAATGCAGAAGGCGACGGTGCGCGCGGCGTCCACGTTCTGGGAATTGCCCTGGTAGACCCACCAGAAGCCAATCGCCGCGACGGTCGCAATCAGCGTGCCGTGCATGAGAATTGCAGCCCCGTATTGCAACGTGAGCACAGGCTCGCGGGGCGGCCGCGGCGGGCGGCGCATAATCTGGCGGTCTGGCGGTTCCATGGCGAGCGCCAGCGCCGGTAGTCCATCCGTCACCAGGTTGATCCACAGGATCTGAATCGCGGCCAGCGGTACGGGCCAGCCGACGAGTGCCGCGAAGAACATGAACAGCACCTCGCCCGCGTTGCACGACAGCAAGTAGTGCACGACGTTGCGGATGTTGTCAAAAATGCTCCGCCCTTCTTCGACCGCGCTTACGATCGAGCGGAAGTTGTCGTCGGTCAGCACCATGTCCGACGCTTCTTTGGTGACGTCGGTACCCGTGATCCCCATGGCAATGCCAATATCGGCCGCTTTGACAGCCGGAGCATCGTTGACGCCATCTCCGGTCATGGCCACGATTTGCCCCCGCGCTTGCCATGCCTCGACCACGCGGAGCTTGTGTTCGGCTGAGACTCGTGCGTAAACGCTGGTGCCGACCACGCGCTCGCGCAGCGCCTTGTCGTCGATCGCCTCGAGTTCTCGCCCGCTGAGAACGGCCGACTTATCTTGCAGAATGCCGATCTCCCGCGCGATCGCTTCGGCAGTGGCGGGATGATCCCCCGTGATCATCACCGGTTGAATGCCGGCCGTGTGGCAGGCTGACACGGCGAGCTTGGCCTCCTCTCGCGGCGGATCGATCATCCCGGCCAGGCCCAAAAAGACCAGGTCCGCTTCGCGAATCGTCCGGTCACCCTCGGATTGCGGTCGATAGGCAAGCGCCAGTACGCGCAGGGCTTTGGCGGCCAGCTTTGCGTTGTGCTGGGCAATGGCCTCTCGCCGCTCGTCGGACAAGGGCTCGGAGGCGCCGCCGCGAAGTTCATGCGAACAGAGCTTCAGAATGACCTCGGGAGCCCCTTTGCTGAAGACTTGCCAGGATCCGTCCGACTCGCTCACCAGGACCGACATGGCCTTGCGCTGCGAATCGAAGGGGAGCTCAGAAATCAGTTTGAAACTCTCGGAGCGGGTATCGATCTGGCCCTTGCGAGCGACGACCACGAGCGCCGCTTCCGTCGGATCGCCGACCGCCTTCCACCCGTCTGCAGCCGCGTCGTCGCGACGGATGGTGGCGTGATTGCAGCGGGCCGCCGCCGTCAACAGGAGCGCCAGGCTCGAGCCGGCGGCAGGACGTTCGAGCGGCTCCCCCTCGCGGCGAATCTCCCCCTCAGGCACGTACCCCAGGCCCGTGACTTCGTACTCGCTGTCGTCGGCCACCAGCGCGCGAACGGTCATCTCGTTGCGGGTCAGCGTTCCTGTCTTGTCGGAACAGACAACCGTGACGCTTCCCAGTGTTTCCACACTCGGAAGTTTCCGCACGAGCGCGTTGCGGCGCGCCATCCGCGTGAGTCCAAGCGCAAGCGCCAGCGTGACGACGGCCGGCAATCCTTCCGGCACTGCCGCGACCGCCAGACTCACCGACACGAGCAGCGTGTCGAGCAGTTCGCCTCCCCGCCAAATCTGCAGGGCGAACACAATCGCCACCAGCGCCAGGCAGACAAACACCAGGACGCGGCCCAGTTCCGCCAGTCGGCGCTGCAGCGGCGTCGGCTCAGTCTCTTGCCGCTGCAAAAGGCCCGCGATGTGCCCGAGCTCAGTCTGCATCCCGGTGGCGACGACGATCGCGGTGGCTTTGCCGGCCGCGGCCACTGTCCCCATGTAGATCATATTGCGGCGATCTCCCAGGGAGGCATCGACGGGGAGCTGGCTCTCGCAATCCTTCTCGACCGTCGTCGATTCGCCCGTGAGCGCTGCTTCCTGCACGGTCAGGCTGAACGCTTCGAGGAGCCGCGCGTCGGCCGGAATGTTGTCTCCTGCTTCGAGTTCGATCCGATCTCCGGGGACGAGTTGCGACGCGGCGACTGATTGCAATTGGCCACCCCGCAGCACTTTGGCCTGCGGCGACGACATCTTCCGCAGCGCCGCGAGGGCCTGCTCGGCCCGGGCTTCTTGAAAGAAACCAATCAGGCCGTTGAGCAGCACAATGGCCAGGATGGCCACCGTATCGACAAGATCCCCCGCCAGCCCCGCAATGACGGCGGCGACGATCAGAATCCAGATCACCAACTCATTGAACTGCTTCAGGAATCTGATCCACAGCGGCGTCGGGGGCTGCTCGGCCAGCTCATTAGGGCCATATTCCTCCAAGCGGCGCTGGGCCTCCTCCTCGGTGACTCCGGCTTCCTGGGACTTCAGCCGGGCAAAGATCTTCTCGCGCGACTCGGCGTGCCATGGAGGAGTCGGTGAGTCGGTTGACGGTGCATTCATATCCGCCGGGAGAAGTCTTGGGATGTTAATCGGTGCGCCGGGAACCGCCGCCGACATCCTACCTAATGGGGTTCCCCGCCGGGACTTCGGCTCCGCAAACGGAAGTTCGTCGAGATTTCTAGGCTCCGGCCAATCCAACAAATAACGGGTGGGATATTGCCCCTAAGGTTCGTTCAGCGACGAAGCATCGCGCATTACGGACTTACGCCTGCCAGACCCAGCTCCCCGCAGCGGTGCCGCGAATCCTTTGTGTAACAGCCGGGAATATTTCGAGAAGTCGCGGGATCAAGACTTGTAGCAACGTAGACATTGCAGGGGAGTCCTGTTGTCCGTGCTATCCGTGACTGGCTGAACCCGCACAAGGAAATTGAAGCCATGAAGAAGTTGTTTGCCCTGGTTGCTGCCGTTGGATTGAGCGTTTCGCTGATGGGCTGCGCCGGTGAGCCGGCCGCCACGCCTCCGGCCACCGATTCCACAACTCCCGCTGCGACGGAAACCCCGGCCGAGCCGATGGGCGAGACCCCGGCCACCGAAGAGCCCGCTCCGGTGGAAGTCGCGCCGACTGAGCCTGCTCCGACCGAGCCCGCTCCCACCGAGACGCCCGCCAACCCCTAGTTGGCAGTCGCTCGTTAGCAGCCGGTGCTGCTGGCTGGCCCGCCGCTGATTGAACCGGCGCTCTGTCGTCACGAAAAACACAAGGGAGGTCGCCCCTTACGGGCCGGCCTCCCTTTTCGCTGCGCTAGTCCGACCTCCGCTCCCCGTCCCCCCTCATGCCTGCTTCTTCGGCCGCGGTACCCGACCCTTCCCCCCGCGGCCCCGCTTCGGTCCCGGCTTGTACGACTTGAGCGGAACCTCGTCGACCGACTTTCCGATCGAATCGCGCAACTGGCCAATCCGATCTCGCAAGGCCGCGGCTCGTTCGAAGTCGAGATCTTCCGCCGCTTTGTACATCTCGGCTTCCAGATCGCTCAGGTATTCCTCGGTGATCATCTCCGCGTCGTCGCTGCGGCCGACAGCCGCATTGGCCTGCCGGTGTGCAGCCACCGCCTGCTCAATGCCGGCGCGAATGTGCTTCTTCACCGTTTCGGGCGTGATGCCATGCTCCTCGTTGTACTTTTCCTGCAGCGCCCGGCGGCGGCGGGTTTCGTCCATCGCGCTTCGCATCGCCTCGGTCACCTTGTCGGCGTACAGGATCACCTTGGCGTTCACGTTGCGAGCCGCCCGGCCGATCGTCTGAATCAGCGACGTTTCGCTCCGCAGGAAACCTTCCTTGTCGGCGTCGAGAATTGCGACCAGCGACACTTCGGGCAGGTCGAGCCCTTCGCGCAACAGATTCACCCCCACCAGACACTCGAATTTGCCGGACCGCAAATCGCGCAGCAAATCCACCCGCTCGAACGCATCGAGCTCGCTGTGCAGCCACTTGCACTGCACGCCTTGCTGCAGCAGATACGCCGACAGATCCTCGGCCAGGCGCTTGGTGAGCGTCGTCACCAGCACCCGCTCGCCGACAGCCGCCCGCGCGCGAATCTCTTCGAGCAAGTGCGGCACCTGTCCCCGCGCCGGGCAAACCTCGATCACCGGGTCGAGCAGCCCGGTCGGACGAATGATCTGCTCGACCACCTCGCCGCCGGTCTGGGCCAGCTCGTAGTCGCTCGGCGTCGCGCTGACGAACACCACTTGGCCGATCTTCTTCTCCCACTCGTCGAACTTGAGCGGCCGGTTGTCGAGCGCGCTGGGCAGCCGAAAGCCGTGTTCGACGAGGTTCATCTTGCGAGCCCGGTCGCCGTTGTACATCGCGCGGATCTGCGGCACGGTCACATGCGACTCGTCGACGATCATCAGATAGTCGTTCGGCGGAAAAAAGTCGTGCAGCGTGTCGGGCGTCGAGCCCTTGGGGCGTCCCGACAGCGGCCGGCTGTAGTTTTCGATCCCCGGGCAATGTCCCACTTCCTGCAGCATCTCGAGGTCAAATCGAGTCCGGGCATTGAGCCGCTGCGCCTCGAGCAGCTTGCCTGCCTCGCGCAGCTCGCGCAATCGCTCCTCCAGCTCCAGGCGAATCGTCTCGATCGCCGCCGCGATCCGCTCTTCCGGCATCACGAAGTGCTTGGCTGGATAAATGAACATTTGCTGTTCGACCGCCAGCACCTCCCCGCTTATCGGATTGATGATCGACAGCTTCTCGATCTCGTCTCCCCACAGCTCGACCCGAAACGCGTACTCCTCGTAGCTCGGCCAGATCTCGACGCAGTCTCCCCGCACCCGGAACTTGCTCCGCTCGAACGACACGTCGTTCCGCTCGTACTGAATGTCGACCAGCCGCATCAGCATCTCGTCGCGGTCGATCGATTCCCCCACCCGCAGCGGCACCATCATCGACTTGTAGTCTTTGGGCGAACCCAAGCCGTAAATGCACGACACGCTGGCGACGATAATCACATCCTGCCGGCTGACGAGCGAACTGGTTGCCGCCAGCCGCAGCCGGTCGATCTCCTCGTTGATCGAGGCGTCTTTCTCGATGTAAATATCCCGCTGCGGAATGTACGCTTCGGGCTGGTAATAGTCGTAGTAGCTGACGAAGTAGTGCACCGCGTTCTTGGGAAAGAACTCGCGAAATTCGCCGTAGAGCTGTGCGGCGAGCGTCTTGTTGTGCGAAATGACGAGCGTCGGCTTTTGAATCGCGGCGATGACGTTCGCCATCGTGTACGTCTTGCCCGAGCCGGTCACCCCCATCAGGCACTGAGCCCGGCGTCCCGCGTTGATCCCCTCAATCAGCTGGGCTATCGCCCGCGGCTGATCCCCGGCAGGGGGAAACGGCTGGTGGAGTTGAAAGCCCACGGTGTCCCCAATCAGGCGAGGGAAAAGAACCGGCCTCAAGCATCGGCCACAAAAAAACGGCCGAGCGCAATAGGCGATTCTATACCGCGGACAGCGGCGTGGCGCGTCCCGGTCTCAGCCGCGGAGCGGTCGGTGCCACTTCGATTCCGCGGAACGATGGCAAGCCTGAAAGCCGCCCCGAGTGCCGCCGCTTCAAGGCTGTCGCGCCGTGTCAATGGGCTCCCCAGGGCTGACGCCGTGGGCTCGCAGGTATCGCCGTTCCCGCGGCTAACGGACCTGTCGCACCATCTTCTTGGAGCACGATCGACTCTTGTCCGTCACGTAGTTTCTAGCCGCGTGCCCTACCCCTGCTCCAGTATCCCCGTTCGCACGGCCCAAACGGCCGCCTGGGTGCGGTCGGTCACGCCGATTTTTTTCAGCAAGTGCTGGACATGTTCCTTCACCGTTTCGTAGCTGATCGTCAGCTCGTCGGCGATCCGCTTGTTGGTATGGCCGGAGACAATCCGCGTCAGCACTTCGATCTCTCGCCGCGTGAGGGGGAAATCGATGTCGTAAGAATTGCGTGGCGACGACAGCGAACTCGAAACCCGCCGCAGCTCGTCCCGCGTCCAGAGCGACTCGCCAGTGGCCGCGCGTCGAATCGCCGTCACCAGTTCGTCCTTGGTAACTCCCTTCAGCAGATAACCCGCCGCTCCCAGGGCCACCGCCCGCGCGCCAAACGCCGGGTTGTCGTACCCCGAGTAGATTAGCACGGGTAACGAAGGCCGCTCCCCCTTGATCCGGGCCAGGGCCGATAGCCCGTCGCCATCGGGCAGCCGAATATCGAGCAGCACCACGTCGGCCCTTGTCGAGATCCCCTGGCTCACCGCTTCGGCCATTGTGGCGGCCGTCCCCAAAATCTTGAGCCCCGCCTGGGTCAGCAGGGCTTCCAGCCCCGACAGGACTACAGGCTGATCCTCCACAATCAGGAGAGATACAGACATAAAGCGGCACCTACTGCGGGCAGAGTGCCATAGGGAACATCCTTGGAGCGAAACTTCTGCTATCGAATTCTTGCCTGACGATTACACGGCACTGTTCCGGTTGCCGTGCGACAGTTGCCTGCCGCAAACGAACTCCTCTGCCCCGAGCGATTTGCAATTGCAGCGCAAGAATCTTTCGTCGATTTTTCTAGCGCAAGTATGCCACATGAACTGCACGTACGCCAAACCTTATTTCGGGTGGATGTTAACACACCTAAACTAGGTATTGTGGCGATTTGCTCTAGCTTTTACGGCATTTATCGGCCCGTCACTTGGCATCGGCCGCCGGACGCCAGTCGTCGGATTTTGCGGGAGGGCGCACCTCCAAACAGGTGCTGACGGCAGGTAAGCCCTCCTAGTGGCAATCTGCCGATAGGCGAGTTGCGGCGAAACCGCCTGTCGAAATCAAGGCGGAAAATTCGACAAGTTTCCAGCGAGTCGCGGCAACAAAAGTCTCGTCGCTGCGTACTAATTCGACAGCAACGAAGTAGCGAATGCCGCGCCCTGAGAGACAGGTCCACCGCGCCCCCTCGCCCGATTCGGCAAGATTCGACCAGTTCGGGCGAACCGGTTATGATTAGCAGAACTCCCTGGATGAGGATCGGACGCGGGGCACGCTTCCGGAGAAAGGGATTGACGCTTGGACGACCGCTTGAGCCGTACCGAAACCGGCCCTGCTGAATTGACTCTGGAAGCGCCGTCCGATTTGTCGGTCGAGTGCTCGGGGCCGTCGTGCCGCGTGCACCTGGTCGAAGGGAGCGGCACCGAACTCAGCGGAGATACCGAGAACCTGCTCCGTTCGCGTTTACGCAGTGCGGCTCTCTTGCTGTTCGCCGGGTTCTCGTCATTCCTGGTCTACCACATCTGGCAGCTGGACTTTGGCACCTGGATGCAGGTGGTCATTTTCGCCTCCCATGTGGCGACGACCGCCATCATGGGGTTGATCGGCTTTTCGCTCTGCACGCGTTGCCAGTTGTCGACGCAGCAATTGCGCGGGCTGGAACTGGTCACGTTTGCGATTCCCGCCGCGTTCTTCCTGCTCTTGCAGCACGCCAAGGCCATGAACTGGGCCGATTTGTATGGCATGCTGCCGGGGCTCAGTGCGGCGTGGCTGCTGCAGATTTTCCTGTACGCCCTGTTCATCCCCAACCGTTGGCCGCGGGCCGCCGTGGTGCTGGGACTGATGGCGGCCGCCCCGCTCGTCGGCGTGGTCGGCTCGGCCATTCTCGATGCCGATAGCGCCGCCGCGATTCAGTCCGATCCGTCGACCCTCGTCGAGATGATCCTCGTGCTCACACTGGCCGCGGTTTCGTCGGTCTGGGGGGTCCACACGATCAATACCCTGCGGACCGAGGCCTATCGGGCCAAGCAACTGGGCCAGTACAAGCTGAAACGGCTGATCGGCAGCGGCGGCATGGGCGACGTCTATCTGGCCGAGCATCAGCTCATGAAGCGTCCCTGCGCGATCAAGGTGATTCGAGCCGAAAAGGCGGGCGATCCCAAAGTGCTGGCCCGCTTCGAGCGCGAGGTGCAGGCGACCGCCAAGTTGTCGCACTGGAACAGCATCGACATTTTCGACTATGGCCGGGCCGACGACGGTACGTTTTACTACGTGATGGAGTTCCTCCCCGGGATGAACCTGGCGGAGCTGGTCCGCCGCTATGGACCAATGCCCGCAGCGCGCGTGATTCACCTCGTTCGCCAGGCGTGCGACGCGCTGCAAGAGGCGCACGAAGTGGGCCTCGTGCACCGCGACATTAAGCCGGCGAATATCTTCGCGGCGGTCCGCGGCGGACAGTACGACGTCGCAAAGCTGCTCGACTTTGGCCTCGCCAAACCGGTGGCCAATCTCGAGGAAGACCAAATCACGCAGGAAGGGACAATCACCGGCTCGCCGCTGTATATGTCGCCCGAGCAGGCGATCGGCGATCGCGAGCCCGACGCCCGCAGCGACATCTACGCGATGGGAGCAGTCATCTATTACCTGCTCACTGGCAAGCCGCCGTTCGACGACGAGCGGCCGATGAAGGTGCTTATCGCCCATGCGCACCAGTCGCCCGTGCCGCCGACGCAGCATCAACCGGAGATCCCCGACGACGTCGAGCAGGTCGTCCTCCGCTGCCTGCACAAAGACCCCGACCAGCGCTACCAATCGGCCCTCGATCTGGCCCAGGCCCTCGAAGACTGCCGCGACGCCGACCACTGGACCCGCCAAGACGCCCGCCCGACCACTGGACCCGCCAAGACGCCCGCGACTGGTGGGGCAGCAACGAGCGCGAAGCGATCGCCAGCGAAGTGATGGTGGGCTAACGATGGTGGCGGGCTAACTAATCGTGCTCCCTCTCCCTCTGGGAGAGGGCAGAGGTGAGGGACTATTCCACCTGGATGTGCATCGTTAGAGCGACGGTCCTCGCGTACGACCTCACCAACTAAATCAACTTGTGATGCAGGGCCAGCAAGATCAGAAACCCAATCCAGACCACGCAAGGAATCACTGTGTACTGGAAAATGTGGCCAATACTGGACTGAATTTGTTCCGGAGGTAACCGCGCGAAGAGGACTTTTCCCGCGGACGTGTTGAATCGACGGTAGATGCTTGCCAGACTCAATACTGTCAGCAAAACGGCAATGCCGGCTTGCACCAGGACCGGAATGTTGTCAAAAGCGATCGCAGTTGTTCGAGCTGACGCATTGGTAGCCGTCACTTTACGCTAAAAAACTGCTTCTTCGCCGCGGGAACCACTGCCTCTTTGTACAAGAGCGGCCCGAGCTGGGTGGGAATGTCAGTCTCGATGATGTCGGCGCCCCGGTCCAGGAAGGCGCGGTAGGCTGGCTTTAGCTCCTGGATTTCCGTTGTCTCGCCGGTGATGACCTGCCGGTCCAGATTCCGCGACGTGCCGATCAGGCAGCACGTTCCCTCGGCATGGATCGCTTCGTACAGCGCGGCGTCCTCCGGCGGCTCATGGCCGACGAACGCCACGATGTTTCGCCAGGGAACGCCCAGCTTCTGGAATTCGACCAGCTTCGCGCGGCTCGGGATCATCACTTCCATCATCAACTTGGGATTCAGTTCGTAGCAGGTTTGCACCTCTTTAAAGCTGTACACAATCAGCATCGCGTACGCCTCGGCCTGGTGCTCCTCGATCTTCTTCACGCGGGCCGCGACCGACACGTCTTTCTGGTCGAGGACCAGAATCGTCTTGCCGCGGGCCCACTCCAGGACT
>JALORD010000599.1 GCA_025459145.1 Pirellulaceae bacterium
AGCGCACAGGAGACCTGCGGCCAATGGTCGCGGCCGGCGTCGCTGTTAATCTTGGGCGTGCGGCCGAATTCGCCCCAGACGACGACCGACACGTCCTTGTCGAGCCCCCGCTCATGCAGGTCGCTGATCAGGGCTGCCGTCGCCCGATCGAGGAGCGGTCCGTCCTGCCGCATCGCGTCGAAATTTTTGCCGTGCCAATCCCAGCGGCTGAAGTTGAGCGAAACGACTCGCGCCCCCGCTTCGACGAGCCGACGGGCAATCAAAAAATTCTCGGTCAGCTTCGGGGCCCCGTCGTCGCGGAACTTGGGATCCCCCTTGCCGTAGCGTTCGACGAGTGCGGGGTCTTCCTTGCTGATGTCCAGGGCATCGGCCAAGGCCGACGATGTGAGTATACCGACTGCCTGCTGGGTGAACGTGTCGAGCCCGGCCATCTTGCCGCTGCTGTCGATATCGCGGCGGAAGCGGTCGAGCGACGACTGCAGCGTCTTGCGGTCCTGCAACCGATCGAGCGTGATCCCCTGCAGGACCATTGTGTCGGTCTTGGTCGTTTCGTTCCGGCCGCCCACCAGCTTGAACGGCGAATGGGCAATGCCCAAGAACCCGCCTTCGCCGTCGTAGCCCCACGGCGCGTGGTCGGTCCGGTAGCACATCGAAAGGTGCGGCGGAATCGCGTCGTTTACTGGCCCCTTGAGCTTGCTGATCCAAGCCCCCGCCGCCGGCCATCCACCAGCCGGCGCCGGATTGAGCGGCCGGCCGGTCATGCACTGGTAAGCGTCGTGCCCACCAGTCGCCCCGACCATCGTCCGAATGAAAACGCACTTATCGGCCACGGCGGCGATCTTGGGAAAGCACTCGCCGATTTCGATGCCGCTGACGTTCGTTTTGATCGCGGCAAACTCGCCGCGAATCTCGGCCGGGGCATCTTGCTTGATGTCCCACATGTCCTGGTGCGGCGGTCCGCCGGGCAGGAACACGTTGATGATCGCCTTATGGCTCTTGCCGATCCCCGCGTGGGCCTCGGCCGCGAGCAATTGCGGCAGCGCCAGTCCGCCAAGCACCGTGCCGCCGATCTTCAAAAAATCGCGGCGCGTTGCGCCATCGCAAAACCGGCGCGTACGTTCCGAAGGGCCGAGAATCGTCAGCATGAGGAGACCTTCCTGGTGGGATTCTGCTGGGAGGTGGGCAGGCAGGGAGTGGCAACACGGCGGCCGCGCCTCAGCCAAGCTGTTTGACGCAACACGTGCTGCCACTAGGAGTATCGTATCGATCGACGCCGGCTGATGCAAGCTTTTTCGGGGGCTCGTAACAACCTCGCCATAGCCGATCGCATTATGATGGCTGGCGGTGATTTCCTTAAGGAGCCGACCCCATGCGCTTTTATTCCGTTGCTGCGATCGGCCTCGTTTGTGCAGGATGGGTCTTCGGTTGGGGACAACATGCCGATGCTGAATCGTCCGGCCAACAGCCCCCCAACCTGGTTGTATTTATTGCCGACGATCTGGGCTACTACGACACGCAACCTTACGGTAGCCGCGACGCCAAGACGCCTAATCTGCGCCGCCTTGCCGAAGCCGGGCTCAAGATCACGGGGGCTTACGTGGCTTCGCCGGCTTGCGCACCCAGCCGTGCGGCGCTGCTCACCGGCCTGATGCCGGCACGCAGCGGAGCGATTATCAATCACAGCCGCCCGCAGGCGGAGATCAAGAAGCTCCCCGCGTATCTGCAGCAGCTTGGGTACGAAGTCGCCTCGTTCGGCAAAGTGGCCCACTACAACCATGGGCCGGAATATGGTTTCGACCTCGTGCAGGGCGAGGGCTTTCATAAACACGAGGGAATCGGCCAGGCGGTTGCGTTTCTCGAGTCGCGCGACAAATCGAAGCCGCTCTGTATCTTTGTCGGAACGAACTGGCCACATGTCCCGTGGCCCGAAGTCGCAGACGGCGACGCCAGGGAAGTGACGTTGCCGCCCACACATGTCGACACCGACAAGACGCGTTACTGGCGTAAACGGTACTACGCCGCCGTCGCCCAGATGGACGAAGATTTGGGAACGATTCTCGCCGCGGCGCGTGAACATCTCGATCCCGCGCGAACCTGGTTTTTCTTCACGAGCGACCACGGCGCGCAGTGGCCTTTTGGCAAGTGGAATCTGTACGACGCGGGAACGCGCGTGCCGCTGGTTGTGGCGGGACCGGGAGTGAAGGCCGGCACATCGAGCGATGCACTTGTGAGCTGGGTCGACTTGCTGCCGACGCTCGTAGAACTTGCTGGCGGGTCGCCTCCGGCCGACATTGACGGACGGTCGTTCGCGGCGGTACTCCGCGGCGAGAAAGCAACGCATCGCGACAAGGTTTATACGACCCACACCGGCGACGGGCGGATGAACGTCTATCCGATTCGCGCGGTTACGGACGGTCGCTGGAAGTACATCCTCAACACGCATCCCGAATTGCAGCACGCAACGCACATCAATCGAGCGGCGGCCGGAGATGGGCTCGACTATTGGCGAACGTGGGAAGCGGCCGCCAGGACCGACCCGGCCGCGGCGAAGATCGTCGAGCGCTACCGGCAGCGGCCGCGCGAAGAACTGTATGACCTGGCAGCCGATCCATACGAACAGCACAACCTGGCCGCAGACCCAGCGCATCAGGAGCGACTGGCGACATTGCGCGACAAGGTTGCGGAGTGGATGAAGCAGCAAGCCGACGATGGCGCTGCGATTGGCGAACCGCTTAAGCTGGGCGAAGAACCAACGCCCATCCCGCCCGCCAACAAGAAGGCTAACCCAAAGACGAACAAGGCTCGCTAAGTCCGCGAGACAGGTTGGTGCCTGCTTCGACCGCAATTGCCGCAAAGCTTTATGCGGCAAAGCCTTAAGTAGTGCCCCGCGTTGGACTCGAACCAACAACCCTCTGATTAAGAGTCAGATGCTCTGCCAGTTGAGCTAGCGGGGCTCTGGCGATGGGTAAGAATAGAAGTCTAGCCAATTCGCCCTTGCGGACAAGGGTGCGAACGACCGTGCCGCGCGATTGAGGTTCGTCGACG
>JALORD010000600.1 GCA_025459145.1 Pirellulaceae bacterium
GACGAAGGCGAGCCCGAAGCCCTGCGGCTTGCCGTGTCGGTCTATGACGGGCTATCCGACAGTGAGATCACGGAAATCGAAGGGATCGCTCTCGACCGCCGCAGCTTTTTCGGCCCTCGGAGCGATGAGTGATGGAACCGAAGACGGTACTCGACACGGACGTACTGTCAGGGTTGATGCGGAAGAACCCGACGGCACTAACCCGGGCTCGCTCCTATTTGGCCGACCATCGGCGGTTCACCATCTCCCTGGTAACCCGTTTCGAGATTCTTCGGGGTCTGAAGGCAAAGCGGGCAACGGCTCAGCTCGCGGCATTCGAGGCGTTCTGCGGAGACAATGAGGTGCTGCCAATCACTGACGGGGTCATCGTCCGGGCCGCGGATATCTACGCGGACCTTCATGGCCGCGAATCGCCTGCGCAAGTGCCATCCCTCCTGCCGTATCCGCATCTCGACGTCTCTCGGTTGGTCCGCTTGGCCGCAGGAGCCTGTCGTCCAGCTTGCAGCGGGCGTTCCAGCGTTGGCTGAACGCCGCCTCGGTGGGCACGCCGAAAAACGTCCTTGGTCTCGACCCGTCGAGGCCAAGGGCGTGAAGACACTGACGGTTGTCAACGGCCCAGTCCCAGGATACCGGCAAATCACGGCTCAGCAGGCCCACGCAGGACGGAACTGCCAAAGGTCGCCAAGGTGATCTCTTGGGGACGTGCGGGATCGAATGCGACACGCTGAATGTTGCGGAAGGGTAGCGCCCACCCGCTCAGAATCGTTTGTTGCATGGCAAGACGACGCTGAAGCTGCTGCAAGGCGAGCCAGCCGCGCCGAAGGGGGCACCGTAAGAATCGCGAACAAGACCGACCGCGTGGTTCGGATTGCCGAATACTCGGCAGAACAACTGGGGCGGCCGTTGACGTTTGCGTGCTGGTGTGGGGAACGGTCGGCGTTCTTCTTCCAACACGTCTACGGCGACAAGGAGCCGTTTCTCTTGTACTGTCGCAAGTCGTTATCTATAAAGGCATTACGTCTAATTTGCCACGGTCACGTTTTTTTCATCTCTTAGCCGGCAAACTAGCCGGCTAACCTGTATACTGTTCTGGCATGGAACAGCCATTCCCGATCGACGACTTGCGACCACGCGACGCTGCTGACGAGACCCGCCTTCGCGATGCTGGATTTCGTTGGGGCCAGAAGGGCACGCACACCAGCCGAACGATCATGCTCGACGAGCTTCGTCTAGTGCTGGACCACTGCCGGCCAGACGCCCAACGAGACGAGTATCTCGGCGCGATCCAAGACGATAATTGCTTGGGCAAGCGGACTGCGGCGACCCGGAGGAGTTCCTTTCAGCGGCTCTCGGAACTCTACGCACTCGACCCGGAGGTTCCCCTGTTCCGGGTCATGCGCCGGTGTTGGTACGCGGACCGTAGCGGCCGATCGCTCCTGGCGATGCTCCTGTCGCTCGCGCGAGATCCGCTCCTGCGCGTTACTCTGCCGCCCATCCTGCGAATGCGTCCCGGTGAGGAACTAGGAAGGCAGCAGGTCACCGACGCACTCAGGCGAGTAGTCGGCAGTCGCCTAAGTGACAGCACGCTCGACAAGGTTGTGCGGAATGCGGCTTCATCGTGGACGCAATCGGGACATCTCCAAGGGCGTGGCCGCAAGATTCGGACGGCATTGGTCCCGACCGCCGTGACAACAGCCTATGCCCTTTGGCTCGGTTATCTCGTCGGTCTGCGCGGGACGGCGCTCTTCGAGTCGCTCTGGGCGCAGGTGCTCGATGCTCCGGTCAGCGAACTCGTGAACCTTGCTGTGGATGCCCGGCGACTAGGTTTCTTGGACATGACTCAGGCAGGCGGCGTGATGGAGTTGTCCTTCTCGCGGCTCGTGGCACAGGACGAAAGGCGGTAGACGAATGGGAAGGATCGAAGAACTGGCAGCCCGATATCGCAACCACATCAGCGCTCCGTGGCAACGAAACCTGGCCGGCGATCAGAAGACTATCTTCGTCGTCTACCCGAAGACCGACGAGCGGAAGCTCCGGGCACGCATGGAGCTGTTTGAGATGGCGACGACCTCCAGCGGACACCGCTGGAGATTCCTGGATTTCACCGATACCTTTGCGCGATGGATGGCGGCGACGGAGTACCGCGAGGGCTACTTTGAGGAGCCCGAAACGCTGAAGATGAAGCTGCGAAGTGACTTCGTGCAGTACGCAGCGGGCCGGCTCCGTGACGTGCTAGCGGCCGAAGATGTGGACGAAGACATGGTGGTGGCCGTTCAGGGCGTGGCGGGCCTGTTTGGCTTCACCCACGTATCCCTGGTGCTAAAAAAGGTGGTCAACGACATCCGCGGCCGGTTGCTCGTTTTTTTTCCGGGCGAGTACGAGGACAACATCTACAGGCTCTTGGACGCGAGGGACGGCTGGAGCTACCTGGCCGTGCCCATCACGCTCCATAACGGGGTGAACGACTGATGAAAAACCGAGAACTGTTCCAACGTGATCCCGCGGTATCGAAGCTGCTGAACGACGGCGTCGCGGCCGTGCGCGAGGCCGCCTCGGAAAAGGAAATCGAGACGCTTCGCTACGAGCTGGAGCATTTCGTCTGCGAAGGCCAGTATGAGGACGGCATGATCCGCATCCTGGAGTCCTATCTCGGCAACGTCAGCTCGACCACCCAGCCGGCGGCTTGGGTGAGCGGCTTCTACGGAAGCGGCAAATCCCATTTCGAGAAGATGCTTCGCCACCTGTGGGTCAACACCACTTTCGCCGACGGCGCGACCGCCCGGAGCCTCACCCGTCTTCCGGACGAGGTGAGGGAGCTGCTACGCGAACTCGACACCCTCGGCAAACGGTGTGGCGGCCTGCACGCCGCGTCGGGGACGTTGCCTTCGGGAGGCGGCGAGAGTGTCCGCCTGGCCGTGCTCAGCATCGTTCTTACGTCCAAGGGCCTACCGGAATCGCTCCCGCAGGCTCAGTTCTGCATGTGGCTCCAGAAGAATGGCATCTTCGACCGCGTGAAGGCGTCGGTCGAGGCGGCCGGCAAGGATTTCTTCGGGGAACTCCACGACCTGTACGTCAGCCCGGTCCTCGCCAAAACCGTCCTCGACTCGGACTCCGACTTTGCCACGGACCTCAAGCAGGCCCGCGCGACGCTGCGGGCTCAGTTTCCTGTCGTCGAGGATATTTCCACGAACGAGTTTATTCGCCTCGTTCGCGAAGTGCTGTCGGTCGATGGACAAATCCCTGGC
>JALORD010000601.1 GCA_025459145.1 Pirellulaceae bacterium
TAACATCTTTGTTGTCGAACGTCGACAGTGTGGCTACACTACCGTAGGCAGTTAAGAAACACTGACACGGGGAGCAAAAGCCATGACGCCAGCCAACAACGACAAAATCGTCAGCTACTTGAGAGTGAGCACAAAACGGCAAGGCCGGAGCGGTCTGGGGCTGGAAGGCCAGCGGGCGGCCGTCGCCGAGTTCGCCTCGCGGAACGCCGGCGCCGTGGTTTGCGAGTACGTGGAGGTCGAGACCGGCAAGAACAACCACCGCCCCGAATTGGCAAGGGCGCAGCCGGACAGGAGGCTTGCCAGCGACATATCATTTCGCGCCTCTATGTCGTTTCCGTTTTTGACCGCGCGAACCAGCGAGCGCGCGATTAATGCATCAACTTCTCCGGCGCGACGACATCACTTCCGGGCTCGATGATGGGCTGGATGCAATGCTCGCCTACGGCATTGGTCAGTGAGGCTTGGTCACTACGGCTTGGTCGGTGGTGCTTCTTCACGGACACCTCATCGCCGCTCTAGCAACTCCGCAATATGCAGCACCTCGATCGGGTGGCGTTCGCGATGGAGCCGGCCGCCGATGTTCATCAGGCAGCCGGCGTCGGTGCTGACCAGGCAGTCGGCGTCGGTGCTGAGGACGCATCGCATTTTGTCGTCGACCAGGTTGCCGGAAATCTGCGGATAGCGGATGGCGAATGAGCCGCCAAAGCCGCAGCACTGATCCTGCCGGGCGATGGGCACATACGTCGCCCCGGCGACATGCCGCACCAGCCGCTCGACTTCGTTAGTCTGCCCGAGCATTCGCAAGTGGCAAGCGTAGTGATAGGCGACTTTGCCGTCGTAGCGGGCCCCCAATTCGAGCACCTGCAATTGATTCACGAGAAAATCGCTGAATTCGAATGTTCGCCGCGCGAGGTCCAGTGCCCGCTCGTGCCACTCGGGTTCATTGTCAAACAGGTGCGGATATTCGACTTTCACCATCGCTGCGCACGAACCGCTGGGACAGACAACGGTTTGCTCTCCGGCAAACGTGCGAATCGTGTGGCGGGCCTGTTCGCGGGCGAGGTCCGCATAGCCGCTATTGAACATTGGCTGTCCGCAACACGTCTGGGCCTGGGGAAAATCGAGCGAATGCCCCAAACGGCGCAAAATGCGAACGACCGCTTTGCCGGCCTCCGGGCGGATCGAGTCGCCCAGGCAGGTGATCATCAGGGAGAGCTTCAAGGGATGCCTGCCGGGCGAGATGCTGGAGTGGATGATGAGTGCCGCCGCCTGAATTGCCAGCCGTCAGCTCGGCGGCGACTACCGCTCGAGCTCAAGCTGCCGAAAGATCGGCAGATGTCGGTAATACACTTCCAGAGAGCAAATCGCCAGGGCGGTCACATAGATTCGTCCGCCGGCCCCTGCATGATCGCCGCGAGGGACCCAACTCCCCGCCGCGTGCCCCCGCGTCTCCTGCGACTGGCACAAGATGTCGCGCATCTCGAGGTTCCATTTTTCCCACGGCTCGCCGCCGTAGTGGTGCATGAGCTGCGTGCCGTAGTACCAGTAGTAAATGTTCGGCTGTTGCTCGCTCGGAAGATGGTCCTCGATCAGCCAGTCGATTCCCTCCCCGAGCGCCGGGCGATCCTTGGCCCAGCCCAAGTACACCCGGCAGAGGAGCGCCTCGGCGGTCATCACCGGTGTCGAACGATTGTTCGCCTGATAGGCGTAGCGGGCGCCGCTGCTGTCGGCCACGCTGTCGAGAAACAGGTCCGCCATTCCCCAGGTTTCGTCCGGCACCGTCAAGTTAGCCGAGCGGGCCGACTGCAGTGCCATCAGTTGCCAGCCGACGACGCTCGTGTCGCCCCGCTGCGATTTGGGGCTCGGCTGATAGCGCCAGCCGCCATCGCGATACTGGGCCAGAACGATAAAATCGATCGCCTTCTGGGCCGGCACGCGGAGCGCTTCGTCGCCGGTCATGGCAAACGCTTCGCAGAGGACGATCGCCGCCTGACCGTGGGTATACATGCCTTCGTTGCCGTTCGCCCCGGCCCGCAGGTCGCCATTTTCCTTCTGATGTTCGATCAGCCAGCGAAGCCCGCGACTGACGTTGCCCTGATAGCGGCCCGCCAAATGCGTCTGTCCCGCGCCGAGAAACGGGAGCAGGGCGAGCGCAGTGCCGGGCGACTTCTGATGGTAGGCGCCGTCCCCGCCGCAATTGCAGTCGCCGGCACGGCGAAACCCGTGTAGCGACCAGCTTCCGTCTTCGTTCTGGTGATTGGCGAGCCAGCGGAGGCCGCGCGCGACGGCCGCCTCGGTCAGCGTCGTCCCTCCCTCGCGGGCGACTACTTCCACCCGCAGCCGCGGATCGCGGGCGAGCAGCGCCTGCGAAACACCATCGGCCCGGCCGACCTGCTGCTTGACCAGTTCGACGTTGGGCAAATAGGGAACCGTTTCCTCCAGCCGCAGCTCGCGGGCATCCTGTGCGGCGGCTACTAAGACTTCCCGCTGGCGCGGGTCATCGAGGTCGGCCTCAACAGGAAGGGGCAGATCGAACTGGGCCTGATCCTCGGGCGGAATGATGACCGTTTCGCCCCCCCCGTTGGCCTCCCGCGCGGCCACCATCGAAAGCGTAATGAACGGCGCTTCGTCGCCGTCGTCGCTGGTCGTGAACAGAGCCAGCAGCGTAATCGCGATCAGATGCACTAGCATACTGATCAGCCAAGCGGGCGTATCGTTCAAGATCCGCTGGAGCCACGGTTCGCGGCGGATCAGCTCCTGGGCGGCCGCGGCCCGTTGGGCTACGGAGTGCTGCGGCGCACGGCGCGGCGCGCGGGGGGAAGCGGAGCGAGTCGGTACAGGCGGAGGAGCCGGCGGCCGAGCAACATCGCCGATCGGACTAAGGCGAGTTGCAGGCGGAGTGCGCAGTGGAGCAAGCGCAAACGCCACCTGCGGCTCGCCCGGCTCCGCAGGCTCGGCCGGCCACATCCCGCCCTTCACCCGTGGTCGGGAGTCCTCCTCCCGCGGACAACGCACGGACTCTCGTTCCCCCACCTTCCGCTCCC
>JALORD010000602.1 GCA_025459145.1 Pirellulaceae bacterium
TCGGCGAGGCCAATCGCGTGGATTTCGTCCGGCGTCAGGTTCGTTGTCGTAAAGACGCGGCACTTCGCGGCGTAGAACTCCTCGCCGCGGGGAAGCTGCCACGCCCCCACCTCGTCGAAGCAGGCCGGCAGGTACTCCTCGGTGAAGAACTGGTGGAACTTGCGATAGGCCGGGACGATCCCGTCGGAAATCGCCTTCGAGGCAGCAGCTTGCAGCCGCTCGCGGTCCGCCGCCGAGATCTCGTCGGGAAACTGCTTCAGCGGCTTGTAGTACAAGCTTTCGGTCGGATCGTCGACGATCTGCCGCTTGATCTGGTCCGGAATCCGCCGCATGACGATCCGCGGCTGCACGATTCGCTCTTCGATCCCGCGCTGCATCAGGCCGATCGTCTGGTCCATGTACGTCGGAAACGCCTGCAGTCGCGCGATCCAGTCCTCGTAGTCCTTCACCGTCTGAAACCGCAGCGAATCGGCCAGCGAGTTTTCGTCCTGAATTCCTTCGCGCTGGGTCAGCGGGACCAGCCAGCCGCGGAACGGATACTCGAGAATGTCGGTCTCGAGTTGATGGCGGTAGAGCAGGTAGTTGAGCCGGTCGGCCGCCGGAAGCTGACTGGCGTCGATCGCCTGAAGCCTGGCGAGGACGTCCCGTTGATGCGCGTGCCGCCGGCCGATCGCTTCCAGGCTGACATCGGTCCAGCGGTCGTTGTAGCGCAGGTCTCCCAGGTGCGAGGCGAACGTCGGCGCTTCGCGGAGCGTCGTTTCCCACTCGGCGGCGTACAGTTCATTGAGCTGCTGAACCAGGGCCGACTTCTCGGCTGCTGGCTCCTGGGCGCGGCCGGTCGCCGCCATGCTGGCCATGGTTGTCACAAGGGCTCCCCACGCGAAATGTCGTAAACCGTTCATGGAATTCCTGCAAAGAATAGCGCTCGGCGGCCGCCGATCCCGAAGTGCACCAGCCCCCGGCTCTCGCTAGGATAATGCACGCCCGCGCGGCGCGATACCGCAGCTCGTCCGTGCCGCGTACCGTGGAAAAATGATCAAACTTTTCGGAGTCCAGGAATGTTTAACGTCCGAACCGCCGCGACATTTGCGGCTGCGATGCTGCTTGCCTCTCTCGCGCAACTCGTCGCCGCGGAACCCCAGGTCCTGAACGTCTGGCCAGGCGAGGCACCCGGCGAGACGGGCAAGATCGGCCCCGAGGAGTATCAGCCCGAGCGCCCCGGCGAGCGCAAAGTCGCCCGGCTGACGAACGTCAGCCAGCCGACGATCGCCGTCTATCAGCCCGACGAAGCCAAGCGGACGGACGTGGGCGTCGTGATCTGCCCGGGGGGCGGATACCGGATTCTGGCGATGGACCTCGAAGGGACCGAAGTGGCCGAATGGTTTAATTCCATCGGCGTGACGGCGTTCGTCCTCAAGTACCGCGTTCCGGCCCGCGACGAGAAGTCGCCGCATGCCGTGCCGCTGCAAGACGCTCAGCGTGCCATGAGTCTCGTCCGCAGCAAGGCTGAGGAGTGGAAGCTCGATCCGCGGAAGATCGGCATCCTGGGCTTCTCGGCGGGCGGCAATCTGGCGGGGGCGACCTGCATCCGGCATGCCGAGCGGAAGTACGCAGCAATCGACGCCGTCGACGAGGTGAGCTGCCGACCGGATTTCGGCGTGCTCGTCTACCCGGCTTATTTCATCGACGACTCGGGCCAGCTCAAGGCCGAGTTTACGCCGACGAAGGACACGCCGCCCCTCTTCTTCGCCCATGCCGGCGACGACCGCGTGAAAGCCGAGAACAGCATCGCGCTCTACGCGGGATTGAAGGCCGCCGGCGTCCCGGGGGAACTGCACATCTACTCAGCGGGGGGCCACGGATTTGGTCTGCGGCCGAGCGATTTTCCGGCGTCGAGCTGGCCGCAGAGATGCGAAGCGTGGCTCGTGCAGCAGAAGATTCTGGTGCCCAAGGCACCGCCGGCTCCGCCCGTGGTTGAGTGAAGCAGGCGGGAACAGCCAATTGCCTGAGCCGCCATATCATCGGCCCAGGCGCATTCACAGCTCGCGGCCAGCGGACTACGAGCCAACCGACACCGTCATCTTCACCGGATAGTCGACCTTTCCTTCGCCATAGGTCATGCCGAACTCCGAGCGGTCGATCGTAAAGTCGGCCTGCAGCGAGAGTTTGCCGTCCTGAACGACAACTTTGGCAGGAAAGCTGATCTCCTTGGTGACGCCCAGCAACGTCAGGTTGCCGGTGATCGTCGACTGGCCTTCGGCACCTGCTTCGATCTTTGTCGACGCGAACTTGGCCGTGGGATGTTCGTTCACATTGAAAAAGTCGGCGCTCTTCAGGTGATCGGTCAATTTTTCGATGTCGGTCTTGAGCGAGGTTGTGTCGATGTCGACGCTTACGCTCGACAGCGTTCCCGCCGCAGCGTCGATCTTGGCCTCGCCGGTGAACTTCTCGAACGTCCCGGTCCGCGGATCGGGCTTGTCGCCGCTGTGGATGCCGACGAACTGAATTTTCGTATTCTCGGGCGTCAGGGCCGTTGCTTCCCCTGCGGCCGGTGCGGCAGCCGGTTCCGCCGTTTCAGTGGAGTCAGCTCCCGCGGTACCTTCTTCGGCGGCCACAGGTTCGGCCGCAGACGCATCAGCCGACGGCGTTCCCGGTTCCACCACCGTCGTCTCGCCGCATCCAGCCATCCATACCAGCATTCCGCCGAGGGCCAAGGCCCGCACAAAATTCATCCCAGAAATCCGCATTGCTGCACTCCGTTTTCGTGGTTCGCTCAGGATTGAGTTCGTGTCGCCTGGTGTGCCAATCGCGGCAGCCTCTCACGACCAAATACTCACGCGAATAGCTTACCACCTGCCACCAGCACCGGGTATTGGACGCCGCCCGTCAAATGCGTTTGCTCAGGCGTTCCGTCAGCCTGCGTAGCGCGTCGCTCGCGTCGTCGACGGGAATGTGCGCCTGGATGAGCGACATGGCGCTGCGGTCTTTCCAGGCCTTCGTAAGCGCGGCGTCGAATTCGCCTTCGGTCCGCACCTCATACCCC
>JALORD010000603.1 GCA_025459145.1 Pirellulaceae bacterium
CATCATGGGACAAATTCTCCGGAGACTCGCGAAGAATGGCTTCCAGTAGACTGGGGATCAATGTCTCGGGTTTCGAAGCGTCCAGCTGCTGGACAAGTCTCAGGATGCCTTCGCCGCCCAGGAGTTTTCCCGCGCGGTCGCGCGATTCGGTCAGCGCATCGCTGAAACCCAGGACCAGGTCGCCCAAGTCCAGCCGGGTCTCGGTCATCAGGTATTCGACCTCGTCCAAGATCCCCAGCGGCATGTCCACCAGTGTGGACGCATCTCCTCGCCGGGGCAGCAGCGGCGACCACTTCGACTCGGCAGCTCGATAAACCAGCGGCAGGGGATGACCGGCGTTGCAGATCGCCAGAGATCGCTGCGGCGCGAAGAAGGTGCCGACCAGCGCCGTCGCGAATCCACCTTGCCGCGCGACATCGGAGAACTGCTGGTTCAGGGCGCTCACCAGGCTGGTTTGCCGGATCATGTTGATGTTTTCCCGCATCAGGTCCCGCAGACCCCGCGCCGTATCGGCGGCCAGGCTGCCGTGACCCATCACGTCGGCTAACAACACGCGGGTGATCCGACCCGAGGCGCAAGACGACACATAGTAGACATCGCCGCCGCTCTTGGCTTCCAGATAAGGCCGGCTGAACACCCAGGTCCTCAACCCGGGCATCTCGAACGATTTGTCCGTACCGCGATTCCCGCCCCAAACTTCCATGCAGTGCATCCGCTCCGGATCGCAACCGCCCGCTCCGGAACGGCCTTCAATCAACACACCGCTGCTTGCTGACATCATCTACCTCACTCAATGGATCCGCATCGTTCCCGCGTCATATTTCGACCCACTTGCCGGGAATCGGAAATGGGTAATGGCCCTCGGCGTCTGGCTGCACGGGCGCAGGGCCGCCGAATTCCAGTTGGTCGGCGATCGGTGTGAAGGCGAAGTTCGAGTCGAGCAGTTCTTGCCACGTGACGGTGCGGCCCATGTGCGCAGCAGCTCGCCCCATGATCGAGGCGAGATTCGCCTTGATCGCTCGTTCGGCTTCGTTGAACGGATGATCGTTTCGGATCGCTTCCAGGAAATTCTTCCACTGCGCCTGCCAGGGGCCGCGCGGTTCGGGCTCAGCAGCCCAATCGATCTGCGAGTTTTCCAGTTCGTGCCCCTTGTAGGTGTGCACCGTGGCACGATGCACATCGCCGGAGAACTGCGCCGCTCGTTTGCTGCCGTGAATGAACGTGGCAAATGGCTGCACGCTCTCGACCACCGCCTTGCCGCCGTCGGCGAACGTGTACTCCAGCTCGTAGTGCTCGAAGTTCTGGCTGATATTGTCCGGCCGGTCCGCCCGATTGCCCTTGCCGATCGCCGACACAGGCCAACCGTCCTTGATCCAACAACACTCGTCGATTTGATGGATCAGCATCTCCAGCAGGATGCCGGACGAAGCCCAGAGGAAATGCATGCGGTTACGGATCTGCCAGGCCACGTGGTCCGTATCGGCGGGCGGTTTTGCCAGGAAGCCGCCGCCGCAAACGCGAGTCGCACGCACCAGCGGGATGTCCCCCAATTCGCCGGCGCGGACTTTCTCGATCAGCGCTTGCCGAGCAACGCTGTGACGGCACTGCAGGCCCGCGGCGATCTTCAGGTTCTGCTCCTTGGCCCGCTCGCCGGCCGCCATGATGCGGCGACAACCCGCGGGATCCGGAGCAAACGTCTTCTCCAGAAAGACATTCACGCCCTTCTTCACCGCGTACTCGATCTGCACCGGACGGCAGAAGGCATACGCGGTAAGCATGGCGACGTCGCCGGGACGCAAGCTGTCGATCGCGTGGCGGTAACCGTCAAAGCCGACGAAGCGGCGGTCCTCGGGCACGTCGACCCGGTCCGCAAAGAGGTTTTTCAGCACGTTGTAGGAGGTGCTGACGCGATCTTCGGTCAGATCGGCCATCGCGTGGAGCTTGATCGGCCCCTCGGCCACCGAGAATGCGTCGCCAACCGCTCCGCGTCCCCGGCCGCCGCAGCCGATCAGCGCCAAGCGAATCGTGTTGTCCTCCGAGGCATGAACGCGCGGCAGTGGAGCGCCGGCAAGCACCGAGCCTGCGGCGAGGGCTCCACCCAGCTTGAGAATGTCGCGGCGCGAGGTGTTCGACAGGCGGCGATCAGCGGGGTCGGGTTGACGATTCATCGATAAAACTCCTTCAGGTGCTGGCAACATCGTGATTCAGACCTTCTCATCATACTTTGGGGACACCGCCAACGAAACCGGAGATCTCCCGACACCGGTGACGCGACGCCGTCGCGAGCGTGGCAACCAGTGGGGCTGGCTTTGGTCTGGCATTTTCGGAATAATGATCACTTCGGCAGACCGCTGAGGGTGGGTTCCGATTGCTTTCCGACGCCTGGGAATCCGCTCCGTGCAAGTTGGGAATCTATTTCCGGAAACACTGGTGCGTGAGGAAAACTGCGATATGAAGACTTCGAAACTCACTCGGCGGGAAGTGCTTCGCCGTAGTCTTGGTGCGTTGACGGCGGTCGCCGCTCCGACTGTGCTGCCTGCGCATGTGTTGGGCCGCCAGGGGCTTGTGCCACCCAGCGAACGGATTGGAATGGGATTCGCCGGATTGGGAGGGCAGGGGAGCGGGCATCTGTTCGGCGGCGCGTGGACTTATCTGCCCGGCGGCTATCTGGCTCGAAATGATGTCCAGGTGCTGGCGGTCTGCGACGTGCAGCGATCGCGGGCCGAGGGTGCAAAGCAGCGGGTCGAGCAACACTACCAGGAACGGTTCGGGACCGGCCAGTACCGCAGCGTGTCCGCCTTTGACGACTTCCGGCAGATGATCCAGCGCGACGACATCGACGCGGTGCTGATCGCGGCTTCCTACCACGCTCAGGGCTTTCTGGCCATGCTGGCAGCTCGGGCGGGCAAAGATGTCTACTGCGAGAAACCGACCAGCATCACGATTCGTTGGGGGCGAGCGATGGTGGATGCCTTCCAGCGGCACGGTCGGATCTTTCAGGCGGGCACTCAGCAACGCTCGGAATACGACGGCAA